>JAAKFB010000024.1 GCA_011065235.1 Chlamydiota bacterium
ACTTTGCCAAATCACCCCTCCTCGTCACCCTTCCCTATTTGGGAATGGTGCTCCTCGTTCGTATCAATTTGGCTTTGTCTCGCCAAGTCCAAATTCACAAAACCTGACCGAGCGTGGTATACACATTCCAGTTCAAGAATTGGAATGTTGGCCAGGAGGCCCTTAAGTTTTTTGGATGCGACGAGCTGCAGTGTTCATAGACACAGAATGAGGAGCAGACGGAAAATTTGAGGAATAGCCGACACCGCCAAAAACCAATTCTTGAACTGGAATATGTATATATAGATCCATATAATGTTAGTTTGAAATCGGATTGCCTGAGAATATTATCCAACACTCAGTCAATTTTTTAATTTCAGAAGGAAGTTCGGTGAGTTGGTTGTTAATAAGGTTGAGTTGATCTAACCGATCCAATTGTCCAATTTCAGAAGGAAGTTTGGTGAGTTGGTTGTTATTAAGGACGAGTTGATTTAACCGATGCAATTGTCCAATTTCAGAAGGAAGTTCGGTGAGTTGGTTGTTACTAAGGCCGAGTTGAATTAACCGATCCAATTGTCCAATTTGAGGAGGAAGAAAAGTAAGTTGGTTGCTGTGAAGATTGAGCCAACGCAACTGAAGCAATTGCCCGATTTCAGGGGGAAGGGAGGTGAGTTTATTGTTATCAAGGACGATCGTATCCAACTGAGTCAATTGACCGATTTCAGGAGGAAGGGAAGTGAGTTGGTTGCCGTGAAGGTTGAGCCCTTGCAACTGAAGCAATTGCCCGATTTCAGGAGGAAGGGAGGTGAGTTGGTTGTTACTAAGATCGAGAAGTTGCAACTGAGCTAATTGACCGATTTCAGGGGGAAGAGAGGTGAGATTGTTGTTATTAAGGTAGAGCTTAGTTATTTGAGAAAGTGCAGTTTGATGTTGCGAGTACCATGCGCTAAATTTGCTTGCTTGAGCGATAATGGCTTCTTGAGATTCGGGATTAAGACTTAGTGTCGATAATTTGTCTGATAATTTCCCAGAGGTATTTTGTCCTAATGATTTCTGTGCAATTTGCGAGATAATGTTTGGAAGTGTGGATAAAAGACGTTGTTGAGGGGATTGCTGATGGATTATTTTTGCTAATTCTTGCCATACAATTAGAGTATCGCGGGCTTTGAGATAGTTTTGAAGGTGTTTGATCTCCTTCATTGAAGTTTCTTGAGATGAAATTTCTTCGAGTCTGCCCTCTGAGAAATTCGTGAATAATTGAAAGCCAAATTTAAGAATTGTAGTGATGTGGCAATTGATTTGCGATGCAAATGCGCTCCAGACAGAATCCTTTGTGGCGATGCTGTAATTGTGCTTGCTCGTGGAGGCTAATGCAAACGCTTCGGGAATGCCGCAAAAGGATGCAATATGAGTTTGGATTTCATTGGGAAGGTGGTTCCACCCAATTGGTGCTTGGGATTCTTGAGGGGTGCTTGAAGTATTTGTCATAATATATCCTTTTTGTTATTGATTTTTATAATTATAATTATATAAAATTTTTAGTTTAAAATCAACTAAAAATAACGCTTATTTAATTAAGTGGCTTATTTTTAGATAGTTATAATAATAAAGAGGTTATTAAGGGGCTCTTTTCGCCGAGGTAGTATTGGTTGGGAGCCGCTATGGCAACAGCTCCAACGGCAAGTGTTAAAGATAATAGAGTTTTTACGGCACGGAAAATTTAGCTTTGGTGCTCTGAAGGAATCGGGTTGCCTTGCAAGCCTATCTCACAATGAGTCAATTGTCCGATTTCAGGAGGACGAAAGGTGAATTGGTTGTTCTCAAGATTGAGCTTTAGCAATCGAGCTAACTGCCCGATTTCAGGGGGAAGGGAGGTGACTTGGTTGTTATAAAGATCGAGCCCTTTCAAGTTAGTCAATTGACCGATTTCAGGAGGAAGGGAGGTGAGTTGATTATTCTGAAGATCGAGAAATGCTAACTGACTCAATTTCCCGATTTCAGGAGGAAGGGAAGTGAGTTGGTTGTGTTTAAGGTCGAGCTTTGTCAGCTGAGTCAATTGGCCGATTTCAGGAGGAAATTCGGTGAATTTGTTGTTTTTAAGAGGGAGCCATTTCAACTGAGTCAATAGCCCGATTTCAGGAGGAAGTTCGGTGAGTTGGTTGTTGCTAAGAAAGAGCCCTAGCAACTGAGTCAGGTTCCCGATTTCAGGAGGAAGTTCGGTGAGTTGGTTGTCTTCAAGATGGAGAGTTTGTACTTGAGAAAGTGTAGTTTGATGTTGTGCAAACCACGCGCTAAATTTGCTTGCTTGGGCGATGATATCTTGAGATGTAGATAAATTATCTAGTTCAGGGACTTGCTGACGGATTTGATTTGCTAATGTTTTCCATACAATTAGAGTATCGCGGGCTTTGAGATAGCATTGAAGGTGATTGATCTGATCGATTGTAGACACTTGAGATAAAAATTTTAGGGAATTGTCTGCTATTTCAGGGACGTATCCTTTGACCAAACGTGTATGTTCTAGAGAGTTTGAAATCAAATGCACTTTTTTGCGTAAATCTGCAATGAACAATTTAACTTGATTACGTATATTTTTTTCTTGAGTGTTTAAGCCGATTTGCCGTGCAAATGCGCGCCAAACGGAATCATCTGAGGCGATTGCGTAATTGTCCTTACTCGTGTTGGTTAATGCATCCACTCCAGGGATATCACAATATTGGACAATATGAAGTAGGGCATCATCGGTAAGTCCCTCAATTGATCCCTGTGGTTCTTGCGAAGGCTGAATGAAATGAAAGTAATTGAAATCTGTGACGTTTTCCATGTTTTGCCTCTATGTTGGTTTTTTTTGCGTATATCATACCAAAGTGTGCAATAAAAAGAGAGATATTTTTAGCTGGATGAATTCTGATTAATGCCAATCAACTCTGATTCTTCAGTTGAGTGTTCGAATTCTGTCAGGAGATGGCAGGCGGCGAAGTGATTGGAGCTGATTTCTTTAAACTCGGGACGGACATGATGGCAAACAGGTGTTGCATGAGGGCAACGGGTGACAAATGGACATCCCTTGGGAGGATTGATGGGACTGGGAACTTCGCCGCGCAGCACGATCCGTTGGCGAGCTTTTTCGATTTTGGGATCAGGAATGGGAATTGCCGAGAGGAGTGCTTGCGTGTAGGGATGCTGAGGGTTTTTGTAGAGCTCATCTGACGGGGCGAGTTCCATGATTTGTCCCAAGTACATCACAGCAACACGTGTGGAGAGATATTTCACAATTCGCAAATCATGGGCAATGAAGAGGTAGGTGAGGCCAATTTCTTCTTGGAGTTGCTTGAGAAGATTGATGATTTGTGCTTGAACTGATACGTCGAGAGCGGAAATGGGCTCATCACAAATGATGAATCCTGGGTTCATAGAGATCGCTCTGGCGATGCCGATACGTTGCCTTTGGCCACCGCTAAATTCATGAGGATAGCGAGCATAGCTCTCATTAGGAAGACCGACGAGTTCGAGGAGCTCTCGAATCCGTCTTTTCTTCTCTGCTCCTTTGGCGAGGTTGTGGATTTGAAGAGGCTCGGCAATGATGTCTCCAGCGGTCATTCTGGGATTGAGTGAAGCATAGGGATCTTGAAAAATCATTCCCGCTTGCCTGCGAAAAGCTTTGAGTTCTTTTCCTTTTAGAGCGGTGATCGACTTGCCTTCATATTCAATCGTTCCGCCTGTAGGATCAGTGAGGCGCAAGAGACAACGGGCAACAGTCGATTTTCCACACCCACTTTCTCCAACAAGTCCGAGAGTTTCTCCTCGATAGATATCGAGTGAAATGTCATTAATTGCTTTTACGATCTGTTTGTCTTGTGAATAGTATTTTTTAAGATTTCGAATACTAATTAGAGGATTCATTTTTATTCCAGCAGGCTAATAAATGATTTTGATTAATTTCTTCTAATTGAGGAGTGTCCTCTTTGCAGCGGGGAAGAGAAACATTGCAGCGGTTACAAAATGCGCACCCTTTGATCTCTTCTGTGAGAATGGGGGGAGAGCCTTCAATAGGGATGAGCGGATGGTTTTTGTCCATGTCGAGACGGGGAATAGATTGCAAAAGTCCTTTGGTATAGGGATGGCTGGGGCTTTCGAATAGTTTCTCGACGGGGGCTTTTTCGATGATTTTTCCGGCATACATAACTAGGACTCTGTCACAATATCCCGCAACAACGCTCATATCATGTGTGATGAGAATAAAACTAGTTCCTGTTTTTTCTTTGATTTGTTTCATCAATTCGAGGATTTGAGCTTGGATGGTCACATCGAGGGCTGTTGTGGGCTCATCGGCAATAATCAATTTGGGTTTTGCGGCTAGGGCTAGGGCAATCATGACGCGCTGACGCATACCGCCGCTAAGGGTGTGAGGATATTCTCCAATACGCAAAGAGGCATGGGGAATGCCAACGAGCTCGATAAGGCGAATGGCGTAATCTCGTGCTTCTCGCCTTTTGGCAATTTTGTGGTGCAACAAATAGCCTTCAATAATTTGGTCGCCGATTTTCATGGTCGGATTGAGAGAGGTAATCGGATCTTGGAAAATCATTCCAATGTCCTTGCCTCGGATTTTTTGCATTTTCGCATCGCTATTGCGAAGGAGATTTTTGTTCTGATAGAGAACTTCTCCTGAAATGATGGTAGAATGTTTGGGAAGCAATTGGAGGATAGCTTTGGCTGTCGCGCTTTTTCCGCATCCCGATTCTCCGACAATTCCAAGAATCTCATGTTCATGGATGGAGAAACTGACGCCACGAACAGCTTGCAACAGTTTTTTCTGCACTTTAAATGAGACGTGTAGATCTTTGACTTCGAGTAGAGTCATATGCGCAACCTCGGATCGAATGCATCGCGCAGGCCATCTCCAAGGAGATTGAAGCTAAACATGGTTAAACTAATGAAACCGGCAGGGAAAAAGAGGCGCCAAGGATAGTAGCGAAGAGCGGGGAGGCCATCATTTGCCATAGTACCCCAGCTGGCGATGGGTGCTTGGACGCCGAGTCCTAAAAAGCTTAAAAATGCTTCTGCAAAAATAGCTGTAGGGATCGTGAGCGTCACAGTCACAATAATGGACCCGAGGGCGTTGGGGATGAGATGGCGCCAGAGAATACCGAGACGAGAGGCTCCCATGCTCTGTGCAGCTTTGACGAAATCGAGCTCTTTCAACTGAAGAATTTGGCCACGCACGATCCTGGCCATACTGATCCATCCTGTGATGGTCAGAGCAATGATGATGGTGGTGATCCCAGAACCAATGACGACCATGAGAAGAATGACGACGAGCAAATAGGGGATCGAGTAAAGGATGTCGGCGATTCGCATCATCAACTCTTCGATTTTTCCTCCAATGGAAGCGGCTAAAGAGCCATAAAAAACTCCGATCACCAAATCGATGAGCGAAGCGACTATTCCCACGAGCAGCGAGATCCGTGCCCCCCACCAGACGCGCGTGAAAAGATCTCGTCCAAGTTCATCAGTTCCAAACCAAAACTGGGTGGAGGGGGGCTGATTTTTTAAATGGAGATGCGTTTCATAATAGGTATAGGGAGTGAGAAAAGGGCCCACGATTGCCATAAAGATCAACAGGATTAACGCATAGAGACCAAGCATCGCCATCCAATTGCATTTGAGACGGCGCCAGCTGTCTTGCCAGTAATTGTAATGGATTTCTTGCAGTGGTTGAATTTTTGTGGTCATGTCCTTATTTTTTTATTGATAAGTTGGATGCGCGGGTCGATGAAACAGTAGAGAATATCGACTAAAAAAATGCAGGTCATCAAAATTGCGCTGTAAAAAACAGTCGTTCCCATAATCACTGTGTAGTCTCGGTTTGTGATGCTCATCACAAACCATTGTCCAAGACCGGGAATGCCAAAGATTTTTTCCACAGCAAAGCTTCCTGTCAAAATCGCAGTGGTCAAGGGGCCAAGATAGGTCACAATGGGTAAAAGGGCATTGCGCAGAGCGTGGCGGAAAACAATTTGAAAGCCATTTAATCCTTTAGATCTCGCCGTTTGGATGTAATCTTGCTGCATGATTTCCACCATATTCGAACGGGTCAAACGGGCGATAAATGCCATGGGAAGAGCTGCTAAAGAGAGTGCCGGCAGAATTGAATGTTTAAAGGTGCCCCATCTCGCAACGGGCAAAAAATCGAATTTCATGCCGATCAAATATTGCAAGAAGGTTGCCAAAATGAAACTGGGAACGGAAATGCCGATGACGGCTAGGACCATGGTGAAATGGTCTTGCCATTTGAGATGGTAAAGGGAAGCGATACAGCCCAAACCCATTCCAAAGAAAATTGAAATAAAAAGGGCCTCCAGCCCGAGTGTCATCGAAACGGGAAATCCCTCGCGAATGATCTCTGTGACGGTCCGTCCTTGATATTTAAAAGAAGGTCCCAAATCAAAGGTGACGAGCCCCTTGATGTAGCGCCCATACTGGACATACCAAGGTTGATCGAGACCATAGTGGTGATACATCGCTTTGAGGATTTCTTCGGGGACTGCTTTTTCCTGAGTGAAAGGATCTCCTGGAATCATCTGCATGAGAGCAAACGTCAAACTTGCCACCATGAACAAGGAGATGAGAAGAATAACAATTTTTTTGATCAAAAATTTAATCATTGCGTTTCCAAAAATGCAAATTTAAAATCTGCGCTCGTAAATTCACTGAGATGCACACCTTTTAAACTATTCTTTTTGATATAAGTTCCTTGGTAATAGTAAATCGGAGCAATGGGCATTTCATCTATGAAAATCTTTTCTGCATCCCTCAGTAACTGCTCTCTTTTTTTAGGGTCTAAAGTTCTTTCTGCTTCTTCGATCAATTGAGTAAAGAGAGGATTATTCCATCCAGAAAAATTAGTGTTGAGATTGGGATATTTATATAGATCGAAGAAGGTCATCGGATCGTTATAACCCCCAATACCTCCCATGCGTGCCACTTGAAATTGCTTATGGGAAAGTTCATCGAGAAACACCTTCCATTCGACATTTGCAAGCCTTACTCGAATGCCAAAAGCGCGGAACCACTGTTCCTGAATCGCTTGGGCAATCTTGTGATGAGATTCACTCGTATTGTAGGTCAGAGTGATTTTGGGAAGGGTTTCACGTGTATATCCCATTTCATCGAGAGCCAATTGAAATAAACGTTGAGCTTCTTCCACGTCATAATCATTGAAATGGGAATGTACATCCCAAATTGTCGGCGGAATAAAGCTCGTAGCGGGGATTTGATCCGACTGAGTGATATTTTCAATAATGGCTTTCCTATGGATAGAAAGGGAGAAGGCCTTGCGCATATTGAGATTGTCAAAAGGAGGAGCTAGGACATTGAAAATGTAGTAGTAGGTCCCACATAAGGGATAGGTGCTGAGCCGTTTGTTATCAGAGAGAGCTTGTAAAGCGTCTGTTGGAAGTGACGAAAGGGGATATCCCGCCCAATCCAACTCTCCCGCTTCAAACATGTTCAGTGCAGTATTTGTATCTTCAATGATAGACAAATCAATTTGGTCTAGGAGAATTGCTTCGTGATCCCAATAGGATTCATTTTTTTCTAGAATAATGCAATTATGGTGCTTCCATTTTTTTAATTTATAAGGGCCATTTCCAACGAAATGGGCTCCACTATTATCTGCCCATTTGGGATGCTCTACAGTGATGTGCTTGGGAACAGCTAAAAAAGAATGGGAAGCGACTAAATCCAAAAAATAGGGGATGGGAAACTCGACTTTTACTTCGAGTGTGTGCGCGTCAATAGCGCGGACTCCCAGCGCATCAATCGGAGCTTCTCCATTTTTTACTGCCCACCCGTTTTTAAGAACGTAAAGTTCATTGGCAAAACCAGAGAGAAACTCAGGTTCTAGAATCGTCTTCCAGGTATGCTCGAAATCATGAGCTGTCACGGGCTTTCCATCCCACCATTTCGCATCGCGCAAGTGGAACGTATATGTGGTATTGTCATCGGAGAGTTCAACTTTATGGGCGATTGCAGGCTGAATGGCTCCCTTTTTTCCTCGCTTCATGAGTCCTTCGAAGCACATGGATATTACTCCAATAGAGGAGGTGTCAGTTGCTTTGCGGGTATCGAGAGTTGGAGGTTCGGTGCTGACATTAAGCCGAATGATTTGCCGGCCGTCTTCAGTGCATGGGTGTTTCTTCTGGCAGCCATTGACCAGCAAAGCAAAAGCAAGTAAAACAATTAAACGCATAGAGCCCTCATTGGATCAAGAGCAGAATGTTAATCGATTTTGGTCTTTTAAGGAATACTTGGTTTGCTCTGCATGGATTTCTCCCCCATCTACAAAGATATCAGGGCACGATTCCTTTAGGAAAAAATCGGGAATTTCTTGAATGATGAGCTTACATCCACGCAAAACACATGTTTTGATTGTGGGAAAGGAAACAAGAGCTTCTTTGAGCTCTCCCAAGGCAATTTTTTCTTTACAAATTTCGATTTGATGCAAGTGAGGGAAACATAAATGACACTCCTTCCAAACAGATTTTTTAAAAGGAATGATTAAAGTTTGCAATTGAAGAAGCTGCTTACTGATGAGATAAGTCTTATTAAAAACATCTCGCATGGGCTCGATAATTCCCGTTGTCTCCATGGGGTTGACATAGTCATCAACACTTTGAGTGGCAACTTCATAGGGATA
The DNA here is from genome assembly GCA_011065235.1 of Chlamydiota bacterium. Taxonomy (GTDB): domain Bacteria; phylum Chlamydiota; class Chlamydiia; order Chlamydiales; family Rhabdochlamydiaceae; genus Sacchariniichlamydia. The sequence goes on from JAAKFB010000024.1 coordinate 8,681, forward strand.
AAATGGAGTGATCTTTCCCAAGAAAGTTAACACTCCATAACGGTCGTGGCGCAGATCGAGCGTTTTGAGCTGTGTGCAGCGAAAAAGGATATACGAACAGAGCTCTGGGATCGAAAAATCTTTCCAAAAACCTTTGACTTCTCTTTCCTGATCTTCTTTGCACTTTTGAAAAGGTTTTGCATGGTAGATCAAAAGTTGCAACAAGGGGAGTCTCAATTGAAGTATTTCTTTCGCAGTGAGTATTGTCTTTTCTGCTAAATACGAATGGATCGCAGGCAGAGTCAAATCTCGAAAATAGGAAGAGCTTTCCCTCAAAGAGCCAAATGCGTTTTGTGGAATTAAACAGTGAAATATTTTTTGCCAAATTTCTTCAGAGAGTCCTAGGGGGGGCTCCGATTTGGGTTTTTTGATGAGATTTTGCACTGGAGGATCTTCAAATTCTTTACGCTTGATTGGCAAACTCATGGCAGGGAATCCCTCTTTTTGATAGGATATATTACCTATGCACACTGTTTTGAGGAAAGGAAATAAAATCCATTTTACAAGTCTTGGCTGCGCGCGCAACTTAGTCGATACCGAGGTGATGCTCGGAATCATTCTCAAGGCTGGCTATGAAGTGACAGACGACTTGCAAGAGGCCGATTATTTGGTGGTCAACACCTGTGGATTTTTGGAATCGGCCCGGCAAGAAGGGCTCGACACTATCAAAGAACTTCTCGAAGAGCGAAAAGAAGAAGCCAAACTCGTTGTCACCGGCTGCATGGTCCAAAAACACAGCCATATTCTTAAAGAAAATTTTCCCGAAATCCATTATTTGCTGGGTCCTGGCGATCTCGAAAAAATTTTAGAGGCCCTTGAAGCTAGCGAGGAAGGGGAGGAAATCACTTCCGCCCGCAGTTTCTTGCAGTGGGGACAAGTTCCCCGGAAGCTTGCGACGCCGGGTCACTACGCCTATCTCAAAATTGCCGAAGGATGTGCCAAGCGGTGCAGCTTTTGCATCATCCCGACGATCAAAGGGCCACTGAAGAGTAAGCCCCAGCAGCAGGTACTCCGAGAATTTAAGGCTTTGCTGGCCCATGGGGTTCATGAAATCATCCTGATTGCCCAAGATCTCGGAGACTATGGAAAAGAAAAACGGGAAAAAGGGGCCCTTGAAGCACTACTAAAAGAAATGTTGAAGATTGAAGGGGATTATTGGATCCGTCTTCTCTATCTCTATCCCGATGAAATCACCGATGAATTGATCGACATCATGCAGTGCGATTCTCGCCTATTGCCCTATCTCGATATGCCGATCCAGCACATCAATTCTGATATTTTAAAGGCGATGCGCCGCAAGACGAATCGCGAGCACATCATCCAGACATACGAAAATCTGCGCAGAAAAGTCCCTGAATGCGTGATCCGAACGAGTTTGATGGTAGGTTTTCCGGGCGAGACCGATGCTCAATTTGAAGAACTCATTCAATTTGTCCAAGACTATCCTCTCGACAACATAGGAGTATTTAAATTTTCTCTTGAAGAGGGGGCTCATGCGGCCAAATTGTCTGGGCATCTCCCCGAAGAGGTGAAGCAAGAGCGCTATGACCGGCTCATGAAGACCCAAATGGAAATCCTCTCAGAGCGCAGTGCCCGCTATATTGGGCAAAAACTCGAGGTGATAGTCGAGAACTACCATCCCGATTCAGAGTTTTTGCTCCAAGGCCGTTTTTATGGGCAATGCCCCGACATTGATGGGAGTGTCATCATCAATGATGGGCGCTGCGTGGAGAGTTTTGGCCAGCTATATGAGGTAGAGATCACGGATGTGATCGAATACGACCTGATCGGGAAAGCCACTCGCCCCTTAAAGCCTCCTTGCAGTTTGTCCCACAGTCCATTACAATTAATCTAAACTTTAGGAGTCTGAATGGCATCGTATAGTGATATTCAAAAAATTCTAGCAGATAATGCAGAAAATCTTCTTGGACATGAGTGTAGAACTGTTTCTAAAGATAAACTTCATATCCCCGGACCAGACTGGATAGACCGGATTTTTTGTGCATCTGATCGCAACAACCGTGTCTTAGGCAGTCTGCAAGCCCTCCTCGGCCATGGACGTCTTGCCAATACCGGATATCTCTCGATTTTACCTGTCGATCAGGGAATCGAACACACAGCTGGAGCCTCTTTTGCAAAGAATCCCGACTACTTCGACCCTGAAAACATCATCCGATTGGCCATTGAAGGTGGGTGTAATGCCGTCGCAACTACATTGGGCGTTCTAGGGATGACTGCGCGCAAATACGCTCACAAAATCCCCTTTCTATTGAAATTCAACCACAATGAGCTATTGCGCTATCCCAACATCCACGACCAGATCATGTTTGGCTCGATCAAACAAGCTTATGAGATGGGGTGTGTTGCCGTTGGAGCGACGATCTATTTTGGATCTGAAGAGAGCCGTAAACAGATCATCGAAGTGAGCAAGGCCTTTGAAATGGCTCATGAAATGGGAATGGCAACAGTTCTCTGGTGCTACTTGCGCAATAAAGATTTTAAAACAGCCGATAAAGACTATCATGTGGCCGCCGACCTAACAGGACAGGGCAACCATCTTGGCTGTACAATTCAAGCCGATATCGTCAAACAAAAGCTCCCAGAAAATAACGGCGGATTTAAAGCGCTTAACTTCGGGAAGCAGACTGAAAAAATGTATACAGAGCTCTGCAGCGATCACCCCATTGATTTGACCCGCTATCAAGTGATCAATGACTACATGGGCCGAATTGGACTCATCAATTCAGGCGGCGCCTCTGGCGAAAATGACCTGCAATCTGCTGTTGAGACAGCTGTGATCAATAAGCGTGCAGGTGGGATGGGACTCATTTCTGGGCGCAAAGCATTCCAGAAGCCAATGAAAGACGGTATTGAGTTGTTGAATGCGGTCCAAGATGTCTATCTTTGCAATGAAGTGACCATTGCATAATTAGAGAATCCAAGTCTCCACTCATTTTTCCTCTATGCTATCTCGCGCTGCTTACCTACTTCGCTTTGCTCGTCACTAAGGTGTATTTTCACCTTAGTTTCCTCACAAATCTTGTATCTAAGCGGCTCGATAACGCTTAGAGAAAAAGGGAGTAAAGACTTGGATTCTTTAAAAAATAAGCCAAGAGCTTCCGTTCCATCGAACGGCCATTGAGCTTGCAAGAAAGGGGAATTTCGAGGAGAAAATCCTCTGGGAGATCTTTGGCTTTGAACAGTTTTTTCAGCGTTTTAGGTGGTAGGCCGAGTGTCAAATTCATTCTGCTCTTCTGCAGATCAATCTTTCCCCAGGTAAAGACTTTTATCGATTCATTGATGTCCATTTCAATCTGACTAAAAGTAATTACTCCTTTTTCAACTCGTGCTTGAATGGGAGAAAAGTGGATTTCGAAGGCTTTATTTTTCTTTTTGATCAGCTTGAGATTCCCTTTGAAAGAGGTTTGTGCACCAAAGGCAATTATATCGAGCGGCTTTTCCCGATAGCGGAGGCAATCGACCAAAGGGGCTTTGATGACCATTTGATCTACATGGAATACAATCCCATTTTTTGGGTCGGTCCATTCGAGTTGATGACAAGATTGCTCAGATGACCATTGCAAGGTAATTTTTTCGATTTTAACATTTCCACCGAGCTGAGATTGCAACCGCGCTTCCAACTTTTTTTTAATCCATTCTGTGGATGCAAATCGAGGAAGAAAATAAACTGCGGCTGCTAAAAGAGCAAAAATCAAGATCCATTTACGCATTGAGATACCTATGATAACGCAAGATACCGCAAATGGTTTTGGCGTCTTGGATTTCATTGTTGTCGATGAGGGTAAGAGCTTTCTCTAAAGAGACTTCAACGACATCGATCGCTTCATGAATATCCCCAGGAAGGGAGCTCTCAGTCAAATCTTTTGCAATGAATAGGTGGATATATTCGGTGCAAAAACCAGGAGCCGAATAGAAACCCTGAAGGGGGATGAGTGTGTTGGCCTTATAGCCGGTTTCTTCTTGTAGTTCTCTTTGTGCACATTCAAGAGGGGGTTCCTCCTTGTCCAAGGTGCCAGCGGGAAGTTCATAGATAATTTTTCCAATGGCTCTACGCCATTGTTGGATAAGCAGAAGGTTGCCTTTTTCATTCACGGGAATCAGAGCAACAGCTCCGGGATGGAGGATAATGTCCCAATCGTGAGGGGGCAATGCATCGAATTGAAGCGTGTCGCGGCGGAGGGTAAAAATTTTTCCCTGGTAGATCTCTTTAGAATGAACAGAAGCTTGGCTTTCGAGCTCTTTTTGTTTGAGAGAATGTTCCAAGATCTAAAGTTTCTCCATAACAATTGTAAAAACTTTAATTTGCCCCTTCCTTCCCGGAAGGGCCATCGAGCCGAGATCCATAAAGGGAAACTTGTCTTTTGCCCCAAGATAGGTCTTTTCACTAAGTAGGATAGGGGTTTTTAGAATTTT
>JAAKFB010000240.1 GCA_011065235.1 Chlamydiota bacterium
CTTCGCACGTTCCGCTTGCTCCCTGTAATTCTTTGCAGCACCCAGAAACAACTCTCGTACTTTTGTTAAGGCTTCCCAGTCAGGATATCTCTGCTCTTCTAGTCTAATTGCTTCGTTATAATCTGCATCTTCAATGTCTATTCCATCCCAGCGAACGTAGGCTTGGATTTGCTTATCTGTTATCGCTACCAGATCTGATTTCTCTTCTGAAATTTTTAGTTCTTCTGCTGAAGCCCCTATTATGGGTAAAGCAAGTTTTGAATGAATAAAAGAACCCAGATCGTATAGCAGCTCACCAAACACATAGACTGGGTGTTTAGGAACCTCTTCTCTGCTTTGGAGATCCCGAGCGATAAAATCAAAGTCGATGGGAGATGAGTGATCCGTCCTTCTATCACTAGATTCTGATGAGGGATCCGTAAAAACTGTAGAAGGAGGAGGAATGGGAAGTGGAACATAAGCAGTATTTGAAACTGGAAAAGAGGTAAAATTTGCTATTTGAGGCATGAACCTATCCTTTTTTGATGTAAAATTTTATCAATTGAGTCTCTTGTTGGATATAAATCTTCTCACTTTCCCTGGAGGAGGTATTCAGGACCTTTTTCTGAAAGAAGTGTCAACGCAAAGTTAAAATGTCCACTCCTTCTACAAAGTTAAAATGTCCACTTTCTGAAAAAAAAAAAGGGATTAAATTATCTTCTTCTTCCTTCTCTAGGCGAAGATTGTTGGCAAGTTCACAAGCTCCATTTATGGCCAATTCCCTCATTAGCTTGCTTGTGAACTTGTCAACAACGAGCCTAGTTGACTGTTTGCAAATTGTTCGTATGTTCAAAAAGCTCATAAACTTCCGTTATCCTAACTCACCGCTTTTTGAACATATGAATAATTTGTGAACAGCCTTGCTATTCATTACCGCCATGGATGCGAACGAGAGGGCTTAGTCGCCTTCTTCGAAAGCCAAACTCCTCCTATTTCTTTTGCATCGAGCACCCGCGGTTGTTCATACTTTCGTTCTGCCCATTTTTCGTAATCCAGTCGCTTTCCATTATACTCTACTTCAATCGGCTGACCTTCCTTCCAAAAGACATCTACAGAAGCATAGCGCAACCGATTTGGAGTTACACTCTTGAGCAAGTATAGTGTGCCTCTATGCTGAAAAGTTAAATCTTTTGATAGCTTCCTTTTATCCCTTCTAGCAAAAATTCTCTCCAAATCGTCTTCCTTTCTCATTGCTCTGTGAGCATCTTCTTGGCTTACTGCCTCCTTTCTAAATCGTTTATTATGTTTCTCTAAAAACCTCGGAAGAAATTCATTCCCTTCCTCTATGCTATTAATCCCTTCCAATCGCATTTCCTTTATCAGCCTATCTTGCAAAACCCCATTACTCCTCTCTATACGTCCTTTAGCTTGAGGACTATGTGCGTAAATCAGCTTTATATCAAGATCTTTTAGCACTCTCCCAAAATGTGTAATCCCTTCTCCTTTCTTAATCTCCTCTTTGCTAACCTTAAAGATCACATGCTTATCCGAGTACAGACTTAAGGGTCTTCCATATTTGTTTAAATGCTCTTTTAGGCAGTCTAAGTACCCTTCCCCACGCTCTGTAGGCACAAACTTAGCACCTGTTATCTCGTTGGTTGCATCATCTATAAAATGGATCAAACAACACTTTTCTCCTCGCCTCTCAAACCAGTCATGTGGTGAACCATCAATTTGAACCAGTTCTCCAAATCTACTTCTTCTTGCCCTTCTTTGATAAACCCTCTTAACCCTTTTCTGTTTTCCTTTCCACAGACCCTCCTCCATCATCCACTTTCTGATCGTTTCCCTCGATATCTTGATCTGATTTCTCTCTGATAATTTCTCGCTTGTGAACGTAGGCCCAAACCCTTCATAATCATTTCGAAGTAAATCTATTACCCTGTCTCGCACAGCTGAAGGGGTTTTATTAGCACTTACCTTCCCTCGATTGCGTGAAATTAGGCCAACAACTCCTTCTTCTAGATATCGTTTCCTAATTCTTCGTACTTGCTTTACGCACAACCTTAGTTCCTCACTAGCTTGCCTTGTGGTTAGCTCTTCTTTATCTAACCTTTTTATCACCTCAAGTCGTGTAGCCTCTTTTAGACTCATCATGATCTCCTGCGTTGCCATATCCCTCCTCGGTTTTTCAACCATTAGGGGACATTTTAACTTTGCAGGAAAGGGGACATTATCACTTTGCGCTTACACGAACTCGATTCGGTCTGTTAACTCGACGAGCCTTCCTGTCGACGGCGAAGTCTGAAAATCAGTTTTCACGTTAAGTAACTAAAAACGATGAATAAGGGTTAATGG
>JAAKFB010000241.1 GCA_011065235.1 Chlamydiota bacterium
GAAAAGCTAAATGTACTCATGGGATTGTGGGGGAATCAAATTGATTGGAAATTTTCCTCTCAGTTACCTGCAATCCCTTTGATCGAAGAAAATTTAGATCATGTAGAAAATTGTGCAATTGCAAGTAGCATTGATCTTCAACTTTCTTATAAAGATATGGAAGCAACAGCTGCCCGGCTTGGAATTGATAGATTCAGCCTTGTGTTTCCTCAAATATCTGCTGGTCCTAGCTCTGAGCGCGACGAAGGAGTGTGGTATGTGGGGCCTGCTTTTGCTTTGGCAATTCCTTTTTTTGATTTTGGCCAGGCAAATGCAGCAGCTGCACAGGCAGAAATAGTGCGCCAATGGAATCATTATACTGCTTTAGCTGTTGAAATTCGCTCTTCTGCCCGTTCAGTGAGATTTAATTTGCTCAATTCATACCGCCAATCTCAATATTTTAAACAAGTTATTATTCCCTTAGCGGAACAAATCACTTGTTACACAACGCTTCAATACAATGCGATGCAGCTTGGAGTATTTACTTTGCTTATGACAAAACAAATAGAGATTAACAAAAAAATCCATGCCGTTGAAGCACAGAGAGATTATTGGATTATCAAGACAGAGCTAGAAACACTGTTGAATGGGCATATGATGCAAAAGAATGGCCTTGAAAGGACCATGAGGTAGCAACTTGAATATTAAACATTTTGCATGTTTCCTCATCACAGTCTTTTTGGCCACATATATTGTGAACACGAATTGGTTTTCCCTACAGGCAATAATATACCACGCGCAGGAAGGATTTGTGAATTTGGGCTTGGCGAGACAAAGCCAAATTGATACGAACGAGGAGCACCATTCCCAAACAGGGAAGGGTGACGAGGAGGGGCGATTTGGCAAAGTCGCAGCCAGCCCAAATTCACAAAACCTGACGGAGCGGGGTATAGCTCCCAAATACTCTGAACCTCTTAGACCATGGGCTATAGCTGCAAAGAAAAATTTACCCCCTGGAGAGCCGGGAAAAGATTTTACTCCAGCAGTTGTTCCCAATGGAGTCAAAGCTGAATACAAAGTCATAGACGGCGTAAAAGTTTTTCATTTAATTGCGGAACCAATTGAATGGGAGGTTGCAAACGGGTTAGTTATTCATACTTGGGGTTATAACGGATCAGTGCCTGGTCCGTTAATCGAAGTTGCGGAAGGAGATAAAGTACGTATTTTCGTAACCAATAAACTTCCTACGCACACAACTGTTCATTGGCATGGAGTTTTACTTCCCTGTGGTATGGATGGTGTTGCAGGATTGACTCAGCCAGGCATACCAATAGGGGAAACTTTTCGGTATGAATTTATTTTTCCCGATTCAGGGACATTTATGTACCATCCCCACGATGACACAATGACACAAGAGGGAATGGGTTTGACAGGGATGATCCTCGTGCACAAAAGAGAGTCAAATCCGAAAAAGCGACCAGACAGAGATTTCGCAATCGTACTCCATGAATGGACTATTGAGGTTGGCACCTCCAAACCAAATCCTTTCGAAATGACCGATTTCAACCTCCTGACGATGAATGGAAAAGTCATGCCGGCAACTGAACCATTGGTTGCAAAACTGGGTGATACCGTCTGGATTCGTTATGGCAATTTAAGCGCTATGGATCACCATCCTATTCATTTACATGGATATTCTTTCAAAATTATCGGATCGGATGGGGGATGGGCAAAAGATAAATCAGTACTTCTGCCAGAAACGACAGTACTTGTTCCGACAGGAGCTGCTAAAGTCATTGAATTCTCAGCAAATAATCCAGGAGATTGGGTTTTCCACTGCCACATGACGCATCACATCATGAACCAAATGGGACATGACCTGCCGAATATGATTGGAATGCAAATTGGAGATTTGGATGAAAAAATCCGTAAACTCATTCCTGGGTATATGACTATGGGTACTACTGGTATGCAGGATTTGACAAAGACTGGAATGCCTATTCCTCCAAATAGTATCCCCATGCTTGGATTGGATGGGCAGTTTGGACAAACAGTTTTAGGTGGGATGGCAAATGTTTTAAGAGTCCGCGAGGGCATCACAACTTATGAAGACCCAGGGCCCTACCACTTTCCCGATGGGACTGTTGCCGAGTCTGCAACAAAGGCAGAGCTAAAAAGAAATGGCATACACCCTTAGGGCCCGTAAAGAAATAACTAGGGCAATCCTCGAGGGAAAAATCGATTCATCTCTCGATGATTTTCCCTTGTAGATATTGCAGGAATATCTACTGCGGAAAAATCCTCAAGATCTGAACC
>JAAKFB010000242.1 GCA_011065235.1 Chlamydiota bacterium
GCCTGCATTGTGCGGGGAGCCAGAAAGGTCTTGGAGAGAGCCTCCGACAAACTGGGGATACAGCCAGGTGAGACAACCGAGGATGGCGAGATCACTCTGGAAACAGTGAATTGCCTTGGGGTGTGCGCACTCGGACCTGTGGCGGTGGACGACGGGACCTACCACGGGCAGATGTCCGACCTAGCGGCCGATGCCTTGCTCCGCGAGCTCGTAGCCGAGGGCATCCATTGCGAACCACTTGACACCGGGGATGAGTTCTAGAAGACCGATGTTAAGGCGTCTGCCAGCCCAGAATTGGACACGTCTTGCTCGCTCTTTGATTTCGGGGCGGGCGCGAATGAGCACCGCACGTGCAATCGTAGAAATGATACCCACAACAATCCCGACAACTGTACGAATCGCACCCACTGCAATACCGGGTGCTACGAGTATGTTGTATTTACCGACATAGTCAGCGCCGAGCTCGACCTTGTCAAAGCCTCGTGCGACTTTTTCACTGAACGGGACCCGTGCTTCGTGTGAAGGTCTTGAGTCCTGTGCCCCTACTGATTCTAACATACTTTTCACTCTCTTTAATATTCAATTTCGTACATTGATTTTAACAAATTTCAGTATTTTTTAAACAGTTAATTAACTTCCGAGTAATTAAATTAATAATTTATTATATTAAAACATTTAGTATAGATTTTTTTTACCACAGGAGACACTCAGAAGAGCGACTCCTAAAAAAAACACCCTCAGGAGCGGGTGTTTTAAAGAAATTATTTACTATGAGAAGAGCGCCTTAGACGATAGATGCCCTCTACCTTCCTCTGCATCTTGATTCGTCTTGATGGACTGGCGAAAGTCCTTCTCTCTGTAGCCGTTTTGCTTCTCTGCGACCTCTCTCTTTGTCAACAATGGGTTGGGCCATGTCACTGAAGGTAGCTCTGCCTGTCATGCCCATTAGTTTTTTATCACTGCTTAGACGGGCTTTTGCCGTGTAGTACCCTTTGATGATGAGAAACCTGCAGCCTAGGGTGATCATCTCGACAAGGCCTTTCAAGAGATGTCCAAGACCATTGAGACCGAAGCCTGCGCTCGCTTTCAAGCACGTCTTGATCTTTATCGATTGACCAGGCTTTCCAAGAGCTTTTCTTGCGACCCACTCGACACCGCGTGCCAGAGGTACAAGCGTCGCACTTAACACTGTGGCTGTTAGCCCAAGTCCGCATTTCACACCACCATAGGTAGCTCGGGCTGTTCCTGTAAAGAGACCTCTGATAGGAGTTTCTCCCCACTTGTCCATATCATGGTTGAGCGGACTTGCTTCGGAATAGCCTCTCTTAGGGTCTGCCTTTAAGGCGTATGCCTTAAACTGAGCAGCTTTTTCTTGAATTTGTGCTCCAATTTCTCCAATTTTCATCTTTTTATCCTCTGATTATTCTTTTATGCTTCTGATCTTCTCATCTCTCCTGCTACCTAAGGCGCTTCCACTTGATTTCTTGCTGCAAGCCGATCGGTGCCGGCTTCTATAGTTATGTACTTAAAGTAGAGGGGTAACAGAAATTCATGTCTCTTCTTCTCAATTTCACCTTGAATAGAATCTACACTGTCTTCTCGGTGAGATCGCTTCCAAGCAGCTTTGCGAATGATGCGGTGGCGAGTGCTCCAGTTCTTGCTTTTGCTCCTATTTCGCCTAAACCCATCTCTTCCCCCAATTTATTATATTACTATCTTTGTACGACCAATTATAAACACTTAAGTAATTAATTAAAACATAAAAATAAAAACTATAAATATTAAATATTTTAATATAGCCCAAGATAGAGAGATATAAAAAGGCGGCATAAACATGCCACCTCTTCTGGTACGAGCGTTTTCAGCAGAAAATTAGCAAACTGTTCCTCGGGGACTCGAGTCACTTGATGGTTCCATAGCTGCAAGCATCTCTTCACCGGCTTCGAAGGCAATGTATCCTAAATAGACGGTTTTAGCTTCATGCAAGTCTTTTTGCTGAACCGCGCGAATTTTCTCGATGTCAGCTCCTCTAAGTTCTTTTCCACATTTCCAAAGCCCTTTTATGATATTGCGGTGGAATCCTAAAGTGATCACCACTCCAAGCCCCCTTACAAGATGGGTTCTACCATCTTTTGCGAATGCTTTCGATCCTTGGTATCCTCCGCAGCATCCTCGTGTGATGCTAGCTCTTAATGAGTCCTCTTCGAGCTCTTTCTTGAATGCTTT
>JAAKFB010000243.1 GCA_011065235.1 Chlamydiota bacterium
ATCTTAAACTTGTCATAGTGGAAAAAGAGCTTAGCGTCCAGCTCACCATTAAGGTAGGAGAGTTCACAGCTAGCCTGAACAGCCCCCACAAAGGGCATCGTCACAAAGTGCTCGATCGAGTGCTGATTGCACACCTGCGCATGTTTTTCAAATTCAGGCAGCGCATTTTCGACAAACGTCCCAAAAAGAGGCTCCGGGATAGTCAGGTCTCGAATCTTCTTTAAATGGCGCAGATGGAGGCGCGTAATATAGGGTTGAAAGCGATAGAAGACAGCATCAAAAATCATCCCTGGCTGTGCACACTCTAAAGAAAGAGCCTCTTCAAGCTCAATGACCTTCCCATTTACATTGATGAGTGGCTCAAGAAGAATCTTCGAAATAGGAGGCTTCATATACTCTAAATTGAAGCGCAGCTCAGCAGGCTGCAGAGCAAAACGGAGCGGTGTATCAAATGCTCCCAGGTAGACACCAGGAAGAGGAGGGAGCTCTTCATCAGAGAAAGAGGAGCTCGCCCATTTCTTTGCCGCCTTCTCATGAAGCTCGGCAAGAATCCTCCCCAACACCTCACGATCGAGATAGGCGATCCGATGGGCCTTCTCCGTCGTTGGTTGATTAGAAAAAACAGCCTGATCCCGGATGATACGCATCGCAGAGCTAATCATCGGATCAAACGACTCCAAAGAGAAGCAGTAACGTCTTCCCCCCATAACAATTGGCTCTTCGTAACGAAGAGCCTGAAGGTATTCCTTGATATTGGGCACATACAGCGGCTTTGAGCGGAAAGGGAGCCTCAGCGCTAGTTGAATCTCCACCGGAGCATCTCCCTTTTCTCCCCTGGAAGTTGGCAAATTGAAAATAAGGGCTACTTCAGCTCGATCGACCTCTTTCTTCTCTTGCATCCAAAAGAAAGGCGACGTTGCTAGCAGGTGTGAAGAGGAAACATACTCCTGCAACACCTGCTCTTGATTGAGCTGCTCTTGCTTCTGATCCGCTTTAATCTGCGCCTCTTTGACCTGCTCGATAATTTCAGCTTGAGCCTCTTTATTCATTTCTTGGTCATCAGCGATCTCGCTCAAATCGTTGTCTTTGGAAAAAGAGACTAAGATTTTGTCGATATGCTGCTCTAAGTAGAAGAGGAGTGCTGTTAAATGGTGACAATCGTAATTATAAGGACAGTCACAATCAGAATCGATCGCTTCACACTCCTGTCGATCAATTTCAATTTCGCTCTCGTAGGTGTTTTCATACTGCCCCACCACACGCCCGGCAATCCTGATCGTCTTATGATCTAGGTGCAGAATTTTCGCAGAAACCACCTTTTCATCATCATAAAGACCCTTCCCCTCCTTCACAATAGAAGATGAAAAATCTTGCTTTAACTTTCTAAAGTTTAACATCGTATTCTGCTTGTGCTCCAACTATCTAAAGTAGCAAGTTGGTTTTTACATTTTTTTAAAAAGTGTTGCAACAAAAAAATTTTTTTTATTTCAACTCCCCAGTGAAAAGGACCGAACACGCAAAGAAAAAAAGAGAGTAACTATTGCATAAAAACCACTCCTCGCTTTAGATTGATATACAATTTTTGCGGGTGTAGCTCAGTGGTAGAGCATCACGTTGCCAACGTGAGGGTCGTGAGTTCGAATCTCATCACCCGCTTTTCTAATTTTTATCAATATTTAATGCATGACGCGAGGGCTTGTGGAAGACGAGAAGAAGGAAGAAGAGACAGAAAAAAAAGCGAAGAAAGCCGCTCCGGCAAAACCCCGCAAAAAGGCTACAAAAAAACCAGCCCCTAAAAAGAGGCCCGATCTAGAAGCCCATCCCACGCCCGAAAAAGAGGAAAAAGCCCCTCCAAAGACAGAAAAATCCGCGGAGACCCCTCCAAAGATAGAGAAAAAGCCAGAAGAAAAACCTCTCGAATACAAAAATGATATAGTCGAAGTCTCCGTCTACCACAAGCCCGGCTGCCGCATCGAGATGCAAATCAAAGCCTCGCAAGACATGGTGAAAGAGGCCCATAAAAAGGCGATCCGCACCGTCTCAAAGCAAGTCAACTTCCCCGGCTTCCGCAAAGGGAAAGCTCCTCCGGAGATGATCCTAAAGAACCACCCCCGTGATGTAGACAAAAGCTGGCAACAAGTCATCGCTGATGTCGCCTTTAAAGAGGCGCAATCTTTGGCAAAAGTCTCCCTCCTTGAC
>JAAKFB010000244.1 GCA_011065235.1 Chlamydiota bacterium
ACTATCCCAGGAGAAAACCTTAAAAAAGCAAAGAGCGATCACCTCGATCAGTCCCATCTCACTTGGATGCTCCTATGTGCGATCTTGACAAGACCGGGAGATGGAAGAGGTGCCAACTACATCTTAGGGACAGATGAAAAAATCTACTGCATCGATAACGACGTCTCCTTAGTGGAGCTGATGAATAGCGGACGCATGTTCAAACAAACAAACCTCTGCTCCTTGCTTTTTTGCCTGAGCCAAAAGCCCCTTGACAAAGACACCCTGATTAAATTCACACAGCTAGACGCAGAGAGCATCCTTCATAGCTGGATTGAAGAGCTCATCGAAAAAGAAAAAGACTACGCAATCCTCTTTACAAAAGAGGAAAGAAAAAAACTCTACGAAGAAGATAAAGAAAATCGCTTCACTCCCTTCCTTCTGCTCAAAGAAGGGGCGATTAGCACCCTCTATCTGCAATTCATCCACCTCCAACAAATCCTCAAAGCCCGGCTAAAAAACCCTCTTTATGCACAGGACCTCCTGCAAATGCTCATCAGCATCAAAGATACCACGCAGCAAACCTCTGGAATCCAAGTTGCCAAGCAATATGCAAAATCCTCAACGAAAACCCCCTCCGAGAGATTGAAAGCCGCCACAGGCGTTGCCACGCAGTCCAAGTCCACCTCACAAACAATGGAAGCGACCTTTGGAAAAATCCTTACCTTCGAAGAAATCGAAAAAAGAGAAACCTACAGCCTAGATAAAGCCAAAGAAGAACTCCTGCTACTTCTTGTCCAACGCTACATCGACACAGAAAATGCCACTCTCTTGCAAAAAGGCAACAATGGATCGCTACACGCCCATTTTGAAGCGATCACACAAGGGCAAGACCCTGACCTTTCTCGGCAAAAACTCATCTTAAAAGCCCTGCATTTACTCATCGAATTGAAACATTTTCCAAAACCCCAAGAAGTGACCCTCTCTCACTGCGTAGCGCTAAGAAACGCTGATCTGCTCCCTTTTTTAAGCAACAACCTTCGCTTCCTAGATTTAAGGAATTGTCCGAAGATCACCGGGGCAGCCTTCGATCAGATCGCCAAACACTGCCCCCAGATCGAAAAGCTCTATCTCAGTGGCTCAGGGATCGAAGCCATTGGAAGTTCTGGCGTGTTTTCCTGGCAGCCTCTGCCCATGCCAAAGCTCAAAACCCTTCACGCAGCCCGCTGTCAAAAGTTAACAACAATCGAGATAATCGCTCCCGAGCTAACTGTCTGTAAGGTAGATCACAATCCCCGCCTTCAAAAGTTCGAAGTTGAGCCAGGCTTCTCGATTTGGTCGCAAGTTGACATGACACAATGTCCCAAGCTACCAGACATTTTCTTTCAGAGGAAAGAATTGGACGAGTTTTCCAAAGAATTATGCGAAGGAATCCTACAACTTATCGCTTCCCAAGTTCCCATAAAGCAAGAGTTTCCATTCCTCTATCAAGCTTTATCGAGAAAACTTGGAGAACAATCTACTCAAGAAATCATCAAAGCATGCCGGATAACATGGCTTGATCTCAGACACAACTCAGTTGGAGAAAAGGGGACAGAGGCGCTTGCAAAAGCACTTGGGGTAAATAGCACTTTGCAGACGCTTAAACTCTATAGAAACTCAGTTGGAGATAAGGGGGCAAAGGCGCTTGCAAAAGCACTTGAGAGTGATCACTCTTTGCAGACGCTTAATCTCGAGGGCAACTCGGTTGGAGATAAGGGGGCAGAGGCGCTTGCAAAAGCACTTGAGATTAATAGCACTTTGCAGTCGCTTGATCTCAGGCACAACTCAGTTGGAGAAAAGGGGGCAAAGGCGCTTAGCGCTCATAAAGCGCGTGTCAAGTGGTAGCAGGAAAGTTTTAATAATAAAATTCAATAAATTATATCAGTTTAATTTTTTAAGCGATGCGATTTATAAACCAAATCATGTATAAAAAGGTTGAAAAATTTAAAAAAATTTTACTACCAGTTTTTTCAAAACACAACAACAGGATCCAAAATGTTCGAAAATCTTTTGATGTCACCATTTTGTTCCATCACGCATTAAGCAAAATGGAGATATAGTCAAAAGTTGTGGATGAAAGGAAAAAAGGAGCGTATCCTCAAGGAATTTTTCTAACAGGAAAAATCTTAACCAAAGAGGTATACGCTCATGAAAAAGTTTGACTTTCCACAGGA
>JAAKFB010000245.1 GCA_011065235.1 Chlamydiota bacterium
ATGGCAAGTGTAAAAACGCTGAGAACCTTGGGGATTTTGACAATTTTTTTACCCATGTTTCGAAGCTATAAGATGAAAATTAAATGATCAACGAAAAATCATTAAAAGCTGTAGAGCAAGCAGCATTTTCCAAACACTTCTGTCGCCCTCTTTACGACAGTTATTGCTTCTCCCAAATTCCTAAAACCATCCGCTCTCTTTTTACCCCCACACTCGAAGGACTTCCTCCCGACACGTGCAAAGCTGGCCCCTATGACCATGTCGTGTTGCTTTTCCTCGATGGATTTGGGTGGACCTTCTTTGAGAAATTCCACTGTGCGCTCGAAGAAAAGGGGATCGCTTCCAAAATCACGAGTATGTTTCCCTCGACCACTGCGGCACATGTAACGTGCATTAATACCGATCTTCCACCTAATCAATCGGGCATCTACGAGTGGTTCATGTACGAGCCGAAACTCGATGAAATCATCGCTCCATTGCCATTTTGCTTTGCAGGGGAGTTCAAACAAAATACCCTTCCGCTCGATCCCAAGAGTCTTTTTCCGCAAAAGACCCTCTACCACCAGCTTCAAGACGAGGGGATCCAATCCTATGCGATACAGCCTGCTTCGATCTGTCATACACCCTATTCGGATGCCATTCTTGCAGGAGCGAATGTGGTAAGCTATAACCAACCCAAGGAAGGACTCGACAAACTGCTCTCTTGTCTCAATGGAAAAACCTATTGCTATTTTTACTACGGAGAAATCGATGCGATTGGCCATCGCAAAGGGATCGATTCGAAAGAATTTGCAGATGCTATTGAAAACATCCTAAGAGAGATTGAAGCCTTTGCGGAGCGCCTTCCTCCAAAAACTGCGCTGCTCATCACAGCAGATCATGGGATGGTGGAAGTGAGTCCTCAAAATACCTACTATCTCAATAAGAAAATCCCCAATATTGCAAAACATCTCCAATTTGGCAGCAGAAATAAGCCTCTTGCTCCTGCGGGCTCCCCTCGCGATTTCTTTATGCATGTACGCCCCGAATGCCTATCCGAGCTCAAAGAAATACTCGAACACTTCCTTGAAGGAAAAGCCGAAATCTATCTCACGGAAGAACTGCTCGAGCAGAACTTTTTCGGCACAAAGCCTTCCACTCAAAATTTTTTAAGCCGCGTCGGTAATCTCGTCATTTTGCCGTACAAAGGGGAGGCAGTCTGGTGGTATGAAAAAAAATTGTTCGAGCAGAATTTTTATGCAGCTCACGGCGGGCTTACTCGCGAGGAAATGGAAACCTTATTTCTATTTATAGAGATCTGAAAATCTTTGAAGGTCTCTTTGCAGATTTTCACCATGGCAGCCTTTTCTGAATTTTGAGAGAGCTTGTCATAAAGATCCTGACGTGAGCACTTGGAAAGCATCATGTGGAGAAGATCCATCCATTCAAAATTTTCAATATTTTGAAACATGTTTTCAAAAACTACATTAGCTTTTTCATGATTTCCTGAAGAGGAATCTAATTTTCTTCTAGATTTTTCAACTAATATTTCCCCTAGAGCTTCCAAGAGAGGAAGACCGAAATCGGAGAATTCATCCAAAGGAGAGTGATTGATATATGTAGTAGGGGGTTTTGCAAAGAGTTGAGGGTGATATACAGATGCGGAAGTGATCCACTCTGAAACCTTTTTAACTTGTGCAAAAAAAGCTTGCAGTCTTTCAGAGAACTCTTCGTGCACTTGATTATCTGCAACAAATAACTCCGCTAAACACAAAAGCTTTGCATTGCGGCCCTCGTCGAGAAAAGGTTTCAACTGGTTAATTTCGCTTAAAATATGGATTTTTTCAGAATGAGGTGCATTGCGGATTCTTCGGTGTTTTATTTTAAGAACCTTTTCATCAGCCAATTCCACAAGATTTGCAAATTCCTCAATAACTCCTTGAAGCTCTAAACGCAAAGGGCCGGTATTTAAAGCGCTGTTATAAATCGACTGTAGGATTTCACAATAGCGTTCCCTATTTTTAGGACCTGCTTTTTGTTCACATAAAAATGCATCAAATTTTTGTCTGACTTTGGTAAAATCCTAAATGGAAGAAAGCGTTACGATTAATTCTGAATAGCAAAGGAGAA
>JAAKFB010000246.1 GCA_011065235.1 Chlamydiota bacterium
ATACAACTGTATCGATAAAGTCCTTGAAGGCCACGGGGTAAATTTATTTGCAGAAGCTCTGCAATGCAACAGCAAGGAAGAGCTAAAGCCTTTAATGAAGAGTTTTGTCGAAGCTATTCATACAACCAACCCACCCCCTGAGAAATACCATGACACACTTGTCCAAATAGAAAACTCCTCACTTCGTTGTGCATACCTAGAAGCCTTAGAAGAACTCCAAGTCGACATCACCTCATTAGCTCAGCTCCCAGCAAAAAACGGTTTTCGGTATGCGCAGTTGCAAGAAGCCCGATCACTGACGCATTCCCTTCAAGAAATTACTTCTGAAACTACCACAGATGTTGAAGTCCTCATCCCAGGGGTCGGCACCCGCTACCTAACACCTGAGATCCAAAAAGAGATTTTAGATCAGAAGGGAAATATTAAGAGACAACTCAAAAATTGCTTCCACCAAGTAGCTTCTTTGTCAGAGGCCAAGCTCCATTTTAAGCAAAAGCCCAATCATCCTATGCTCGAGCATGCAATACACACCCTCACCTATCGCGTGATGGGAAGGGCAACACCTGCCACCATGCTCGTCAAGTTTAAGGCAAGAGGAAAAGCCCCCTATCCCGTCCTCATCTCACGGACCATCCCAGGAGAAATTCTCAAAGGCGCAAAGTACGATCATCTCGATCAGTCCCACCTCACTTGGATGCTCCTATGCGCGATCTTGACAAGGCCGGGAGATGGAAGAGGCGCCAACTACATCTTAGGACCAGATGGAAAAATCTACTGCATCGATAACGACGTCTCCTTAGTGGAGCTGATGAATAGTGGACGCATGTTCAAACAAACCAACATTTGCTCCTTGCTTTTTTGCCTGAGCCAAAAGCCCCTTGACAAAGACACCCTGATTAAATTCATACAGCTGGACGCAGAGAGCATCCTTCATAGCTGGATTGAGGAACTCATCGAAAAAGAAAAAGACTATACAACCCTCTTTACAGAAGAAGAAAGAAAAAAACTCTACGAGGAAGATAAAGAAAACCGCTTTACCCCTTTCCTCCTCCTCAAAGAAGGGGCCATCAGTACCCTCTGTCTGCAATTCATCCACCTCCAACAAACTCTCAAAGCCCGGCTAAAAAACCCTCTCTATGCACAAGACCTCCTCCAAATGCTCATCAGCATCAAAGATACCCCAGAGCAAACCTCCGGGATCCAAGTCGCCAAGCAATATGCAAAAGCTTCGACAAAATCCCCCTCCGAGAGATTGAAAGCTGCCACAGGCGTTGCCACGCAGTCCAAATCCACTTCACAAACTATGGAAGCAACCTTTGGAAAAATCCTCACCTTCGAAGAGATCGAAAAAAGAGAAACCTACAGCCTAGGCAAAGCCAAAGAAGAGCTCTTACTTCTCCTCGTTCAACGTTACATCAACACAGAAAATGCCACCCTCTTGCAGAAAGGCAACAACGGATCGCTGCATGCCCATTTTGAAACCATCACACAAGGACAAGAACCTGATCTTTCTCGGCAAAAACTCATCTTAAAAGCCCTGCATTTACTCATCAAGCTGGAGCATTTTCCAAAACCCCAAGAAGTCACGCTCTCTCATTGTGTAGCGCTAAGAAATGCCGACCTGCTCCCTTTTTTAAGCGAGAGCCTCCGCTTCCTAGATTTAAGGAATTGCCCGAAAATCACCGGGGCAGCCCTCGACCAGATCGCCAAACATTGCCCCCAGATCGAAAAACTCTACCTTAGTGGCTCAAGCGTTGAAGCCATTGCAAGTTCTGGCGTGTTTTCCTGGCAGCCCCTGCCTATGCCAAAACTCAAAACCCTTCACGCAGCCCACTGTCAAAACTTAACAACCATCCAGATAATCGCCCCTGAGCTAACTGTCTGTAAAGTAAATCACAATCCCCTCCTTCAAAAGCTCGAAGGTGAGCCAGACTTCCCATATTGGATACTAAGCGACACGACAGAATGTCCCAAGCTTTCAGACACTCTCTTTCAGAGCGAAAAATTGGAAGAGTTTTCCGAAGGATTATGTGAAGGAATCCTACAACTTATTGCTTCTCAAGACCAAATCCCGATAAAGCAAATGAATCCATTGCTCTATCAAGC
>JAAKFB010000247.1 GCA_011065235.1 Chlamydiota bacterium
CGAGAAGACTCAACAGTTGCTCCCGCTTGTCGACAACTGTCACTTCTGTTCCAAGGGCTGCAAAAAAGCTCGCATATTCCGAACCGACAATGCCCCCTCCAAGGACGATGAGCGTCTTGGGGACATGGTCGATCGAGAGAAGCCTTGTCGAATCGAGAACTTTTTCCTCATCAAAAGGAACGTGTTTGGGATTGCGGGGCTTGGATCCGGTGGCAATCAGCGCATAATCAAAACGGATCCGATAGAGAACGCGGTCTTCTCCATCGAGGACGAGAACCCGATTCTTATCCTCAAACTGAGCCATTCCATGAATGAGACGGACCTTATTTTTTTCAAATTGTTTGATGAGGTGTTTCCGCTGGCTATCAAGAATTTTGTTGAGTCTGAAGTTCAGCTCATTGATCGAAACTTCCTTAACGTCTTTTTTCCGTCCGTAAAAACTTTTTTGATAAAAGTCGGTCAGGTCGATGATCGCTTCACGCAGAGATTTTGATGGAATTGTCCCCGAATTGAGCGAACTACCCCCCGGGTGCTCGTCCTTTTCCAGGACAATTACCGATTTGCCGAGTTTAGCTGCCTGGATGGCGGCTTTCTGTCCGGCGGGCCCCGAACCAATGACAACAAAATCTGCAAATAATTCTTCCATATTAACCCAACTTAGACAACTCAATAATTCTTGTTCAATAAGAATTCTCGTGGTATGATTGCCCAAAACAGGAGAGTTTTATGGCTAGGTTGTGCCAAGTGACTGGAAAAAAGCCCCGCCGCGGAAAGAGCTATGCAAGGCGCGGGATTGCGAAGAAAAAGAAAGGTATTGGCCTTAAAATCACTGGTGTCACAAAGCGCCGCTTTCTGCCAAATTTAGCTAAAAAACGGTTTTGGCTCCCCGATCAAAACCGGTTCATCACCCTCCGTTTGACCAGAGGAGCTATGCGCACCATTGATAAATTGGGAATTTCTGCCGTCGTGCGTCAAATGCGCGCTAAGGGCCAAAAAATCTGAAGAAGGTCATCCTTCCTCTGATTTTCGGGGGGTATCTTTGGTTTGCCATCGCTACCCTTCATCCCCCTCTTCCCTCTCAAAAAAAACCCATTCGATTTTACTCCAATCATCTACGTCATGATCTCAAAATGACGATGATGCAAGCCTTGAAAGGGGCAAATTCTTCCATAGTGCTTCAAATCTATGGACTCACTGACCCTGAAATCATCACCCTTCTGCAAAAAAAACAAGCCGATGGGGTTGTAGTCACCATTTTTTATGATAAAAACGCCACGAGAAATTTACCCAAATCCCTAAACGCCTACCCAGTCAAAAGCCAAGGCTTGATGCATCGTAAAATTTTAGTTATCGACTCTGTTCAAGTCTTTTTAGGAACGGCTAATTTCACTACCCAGTCGCTCAAGATGCACGACAACCTCATCGCGGGAATTTGGGACCCTCTCCTCGCCCGCTTTTTTGAAGAATCCATCGAAGATGCCAAAACCTTCGATATCGGAAACGCAACCATTTCCTCCTTTTTACGCCCAGATCTCAAGCAGCTATGTCAAGTGATCGATGAGGCAAAAGAATCGATCCAGATCGCCATGTTCACACTCACCCATCCCCAAATTGTGCAAAAGCTGATCGATGCTATAAGCCGCGGCGTTGTCGTCACCCTTGCTGTTGATCGGTATACCGCAGCAGGTGCCAGTCAAAGTGCAGTTCTTCGACTCAAAGAAGCAGGCGCCGAAATCCTCGTCAGCCAAGGAAGTCAATTGCTGCATCATAAGTGGGCATGGATTGATCGAGAAATATTTGTGATCGGCTCTGCAAATTGGACCAGTTCGGCATTTGAAAAGAACTTGGATTGTTTACTCATTTTAAAAGGGCTAAATACCGAGCAAAAGAAATTGTTAAATCGGTTGTGGAAGAGAGTTGCAATTGCATCTGAAAAAAAGTAGAATGCGCATATGACTTTATTTACCATGGCCTTTTCCCTGTTTCTTTTGATGGACTCTATTGGCAATGTCCCGATTTACCTTTCAGTATTAAAAGAAATCGATCCCAAACGACAACGATACATCATTTTTCGTGAATTGATCCTTGCTCTGATTATCAT
>JAAKFB010000248.1 GCA_011065235.1 Chlamydiota bacterium
TGTCTCACTACAATCTAAAGCGAGAAAGCAATGAACCAACTGACTGATGAGCAAGTAAAAGGAAAAGTCCTAGACCATCTAGGACTCGTTGCAGCTACCATAGAAGACTTAGGCCTCACCAAAAAAATAGACACCCTTTTTCCTTTAGAGCAAAACAAAGGAAGTAAAGTGACCATGGGACAAAGAGCAGCCGCCATGATCCTAAACGGTTTGGGCTTTATGGATGAGCGCCTCTACATGTTTGAAAAATACCTAGATAACAAACCCGTTGACAAGCTCTTTGGAGAAAAAGTCGAGGCAAATCATTTCAATGACGATGCCTTAGGCCGCTGCCTAGACACTATCGCTGATTACGGAGTGACAAAATTTTTCACAGAAGTGAGCTTTGCAATTGGTCGAGAGCAAAACCTCATTGGCCGGACCATGCGAGGAGATACAACCACACTCCTCGTCTACGGTGACTATCCCGAAGATAGAGAGCCCAATATAGAAGCTCGCCCTAAAAGAGGCCACTCCAAAGCAAAAAGAGGAGACCTCAAGCAAATGGTCCTACATCTAGCAACCACAGGCAGCTCTGGATTTCCCATATGGATGGAAACCCATGCAGGAAACGCATCCGATAAAAAAACCCTAATTGAAGCTGCCAAACGAATGCAAGCCTTTAAAGAGCAACTCCACTTAGATGAATTCATATACGTTGGTGACAGCGCCTTCTATAGTGGAGCAGTAAAAGATGGAGCCAACATGAAATGGCTCTCCCGCGTCCCAGAAAACATCAAAGAAGCTAAAGAGCTTATACAGACCGATAAAAAACTAAATTGGACAGAGCTTCCAAATGGCTATCGAATACATCCCTTTGAGAGCCATTATGGAAAAGTAAAGCAACGGTGGATCCTAGTCTATTCCAAACAAGCCTTTGAAAGAGAAATCAAAACACTGGAAAAACAAATAGAGAAAGAGAAGGCCAAAGCAAGCAAAGAGCTATGGCATCTAAGCCACGAAGAATTTCAGTGCGGCGCAGATGCCAAAAAAGCAACCTTGCGGATCAAACTCAAATATCACAAAACCTTCTATGAGATTGAAGAGATAAAAAAACATACCAGTAAAGGGAGACCCAAAAAAGACGCTCCCTACACGAAAATATTTAAAATAACCTACACCCTCGAAAAAGACGAAAACAAGATCACATATGCCAAAAGATCGAAAGGACGATTCATTTTAGCTACCAATGAACTAGACCCAAAAATCCTAAGTAATACTCAAAGAGTACAAAAAACAATCCAGCACAGAATCAAGCTTTCAATTTATCAAAAACAACGCCTTTGAACTAGACTCCATATTCCTAAAAAAACCCTCTCGCATTAACGCACTCATGAGCATCATGTGCCTTTGCTTGATGGTATATGGATTTGCCCAACATAAAATTAGAAAAGCCCTAGATGAGAAAAATGAGACAGTTCCAAATCAATCTAATCGAGAAACAAAGAGCCCCAGGATGCAGTGGATCTATCGTCTATTTCATGGGGTACAAGTGCTGACTATTAAAACAGACACCCTATCTCAAGAGCTAGTGATCAATTTAAATCCCTTGTTAAAACGCATAGTGGATCTATTTGGTCCCCGTGCTATGGAAATCTATGATCTGCAAACAGCTTAAGGAGATTGTTGAGAAAAAGAAGGCTTTTGAGAAGCAATTTGGCATTGATGAAGCTAAATTGATTTTTTTTGATCCTGTAAGGAGAAATTTTGGCGAGGGAACTGCGCTTTTTAAAATAAATTACATCTACCCGGAAGATAATTCAAAGTTTTGTAGATTGTGCTGCGGAATGTGAGTTCCAGGATCCACTTCTGAATTTAATTGTGTATTTTGGCGATATCTAGACTCTCCCCACAGAAGAAACATTTCAACATCAGCATAAAGGGCAAAACAATTTGAAAATTGCCAAGAAGGCTTTGAGAAGCCACTAGGGAAAAAGCTATTGGAATGTATTGCTTTTTCATTAAGGTAACTCCTTACAAAGACCAATTAAACTTAGATGATACTTGGGAATTTGTGCAAAATCCAGATAATAT
>JAAKFB010000249.1 GCA_011065235.1 Chlamydiota bacterium
AGCCCTTTGTGAAATATCCATGCCTCAGGAGAGACAACCCATCCTGCGTGACCTGAATTAGTGTGAAATTCTCTGATCTTATCCAAGCTAAGCGAAAGATAACTCAGCGGCTGAGCAACGACTCCTGCAATGGAGACGTTCTTATTTTTGTTTGCGCGCGAGGAATCGTCTGTCAGAAATTCTACCTCTACCTCGACTCCATCGATCACTTTCAAATAGGCCTCTGTTGCAGGGATATCCAGGTCTTTGAAAACATGGCTAAAACCAGCTTCCTTTAGATGTTTAGATATGTTTTTTTGAGAAGCTATTGGGATTTTTCTTGGTATCAGAGAGTCAATATCTCTTGTTCCAATAGGTGGATTTCCTGCATCAGGATCGGCCAAATAGAGCTTGTAGATGAAAAGAGCATAGCCACCGCCGATCACAACGTAATTGTGCCATGGGCCGATCGATTTTAGAAAATTTGAAATAACTTGATCTTCTTTTTCTAGCAGCATTTTCTAATTTTTTTTATAGATGCGTTTGAGTTCGGGGATCCTCTCAGCCATAAACTCTGCTTGTTCTTGTCCGCGAAGCGGAAAATGGTAAAGGTCGAGAAAAGTCAAAAGAGGGGAGGCGACTCGGTTTTTTCCGCAAGTAACCCCACACTGAGACAGAAGACTCTTATAAAATGGTTCAATGAGCAATACCTCATATCCTCGCTCTTGAGGCTCTAGATGAAGCAGATTCTCAAGTTTAGATTTAATCGATGGGTCAAGAAGATATAGTTCTAAGGTGTTTAGGTTTGTGTTCTTACACCCAAATTCTTCAGCAGCAGAATGAAGTGCAAGAGCGACTTTGTTGTTGAATTTAGATGTGTGCAAAACTTTTAGGAGAGCCTCTTTCCCATCTAAACCAGATTGGAAATTCAACAATTTGCATTTTTTTACAAGACTGTATTCATTGATCCAGCTATTTAAAAGAGCCTGGGGATGTCTTAAGGAGAACCTCTTGTTAGTCCGAATCCCTTCGCTGTGAAGCAGACCCTTAGATACCAGTTGCCCAAAGACCTTTTGAACTAGACCTAAGCTGACGCTGCACTCCTTTGCAGCCTCTCTTATCGAGAAAGCCTCTTTGTCTATGCCTATCCGCAGGAGCCAGTCCAGGACAATAGACGATTTGTCCGCATAGATGTTCCCTTCAACGTTGGTCTTTCTCTTTCTGATTAAAAAATGCCCTGTCATGCCATTCCCCCTCTGCTGTTCACTATATAGCACTGTTCATTATATAATGAACAGTGCCAAATAGTGAACAGTGATTGGGAATATTCAGCGAGTGTGATACGATGGATGTTTTAAGTCGTTAATTTGTAGGCTCTTTTGTCTTTTTGTGGTCGTCTGTTTTCCAGGACTTTGAGTGATTCCATTCAAAATCTGGGACGACACTAGAATCAATCCATTCGAGAACAGGGTCTAGAAACTGTCTGAGATCTTCCACAACAGAGCTAAAACTGTCAGTATCAATATTGAGCTTGTTTTTGTGAATAAAGGATGCCCACTGTGATTTTTTTAAGGAATTTGCAGCAAATGCCTTAGAGAAACAGTCAGGTGAGGACTTTTTGGATGTTCCTCTTTGATCAAAGGTTGCTTGGATAGCCGATGCTAAAGTTTTACTATGAAATGAGTATTGTTTTGATAGCGTCCAAATATCAAAGAAGTCTTTCATCAAATTGACATGGCGGAAACCCCCGGCTGATACCATGGGGAGGAAGCTATGCTCCTATGTTTAATGTTAAAATAACTATAGCCATCTGCTCTTTGAAGTAGACGGCAGTATGTATGCGCTATACCTTGCACAGGTGTGGCATTTTGTATGTTAAACGAGCCGCTCGCTCGTACAGCAACACGGCCTATGTGTATACCTGCTTTTTTCCCCTTAGGCACAGTTGCTTTGACTAGATCACCCGTTTGGAAGCCATATATGGTTTTTTTGCGCATTAAAAAGCCCCGAGGGAATCCATATTTATTGACTCTAGTCCTTTGATAAGCTCCTCTTCCTTTGGATTGGATACAAAGGATGTCTTG
>JAAKFB010000025.1 GCA_011065235.1 Chlamydiota bacterium
ATTGCCCTCAGAAATGTTGCGGAAGCTCATGGTGGAATTGGAAATTTAGCAAAAAGAACGGGCATGGGTAGAGAAAGCCTTTATAAAACCCTTTCTCAAAAGGGAAACCCAAAATGGCATACTCTTGTATCTTTGGTTATTGCTTTGGGATTGAACTTACGATTATCATAAAACACCCTCTAAGATGCTTTACTGTAGTTCGGGGCTCAGTGTGATCCCTTGGACTTCTTGTTGGAGGAAGTCGGCGCGTTGCTTGGCGATTTCTTTGGGCTCTTTGAGCTCGGGAAATAGGCGAGAGAGATGCCCACGCCTACACTTGAAAAAAAGTTCGTTGAGTTTGGCATCAGACACGCCGCTAATGTAGCCGAGGGCAAGGCCGAGTTTCATTAGACTGAGGAGGTCGAGTGCTTCTTTCGTCTCGAGTTGGAACGAATGGACGATGAGCCCAAATGCTTTGCTGATCAGATCTTTGATCTCGGTATTTTGCTCTTCTTTGAGATGGGCGCGCATCGTTTTTTCTGCGCCGATGAGCTTTGTGGCGGCGGTTTGGACTGCGTGGAGAATCGCTTCTTCGGAAAGGCCGATGGTGAAATTATTCTGGATGATGATGAAATCTCCCGATAGATCCATGAAAATGAGCTCATCTTGTTGAGAGTTCGCTAGAGCACTCTCGAGCTGGTTGGCGTGGATCAATGCGGGGAGATGGAGATAGGCATTGACGATTAAACCTGTTCCACACTGAGCGGGATCGGCTGTTAGATAGCCAAATTTGGGGGAAAACGCAAATCCGTGAGCTTGTCCAATGGTATTATCGATTTGGGTCAGGGCATTCCAGGTGTTTTCCCAAGGGGTATTGATATTGAGGGCACGCATTTCAAGGTGGTTGCCCGTGTTAATGAGCGCTAGAAATTCTCCTTTTTCATCCATGATGACGCCCGAACCATTGGGAGATTCCTGAAATCCTTTCAGAAAAAGAAAATGTTCAAAAATGAGTTCTTTGTCAGTGGCAGAGAGCTCTTTGCTTTCTACAAAAGTGGGTTTTTCTAGTCCGGCATTTTCTATGAAGGAACCTTTGAGCGTTTGCATTATCTGGTCTAATTCAGGTTCTTGGATTTTGCTTGGAAAGTTGTAGCGAGAAAGATTGCGTTTGAGGACAAGAGAGGTGGCGATCCAAATCGCGTGGGGCTCGCTGTTCCAGGGGAAAGAGGTGTGTAGTGAGGAGGGTAGGGAACTACTCATCTTTTTTCCCCATGAGTTCTTTGATCTGATCGCGCAACCAAGCCGCTTCTTCGTAGTTTTCTTTTTTCAGAGCGTCGTTGAGTGCTTCGTTTAGAGTGGTGAGGCGGTTTGATGGGGGAATGTTGACCGGTTTATCGGGCGTTTTTCCAATGTGTAGAGGTTGATTGCGTCTTGCGCTTTCCATCCCTTTGGGGAGTTTATTCTCCGCGATCAACTCCTGAACGAGAAGATCTTCAAAGATGGTGTAACACTGACTGCAGCCAATTGGATTGCCCATTTTGATCGATTCGAGAGATGTGTGACAATGCCCGCAATAGAGTCCTGCCCCTATTTCTTCTTTTCCTTCGGCTGTTTGTTCAGGCGAAATGCCGTGGAGTTTTTTGAGAAGAACGGGGCAATCGGCACACATTTCACAAGTAGTAGTGGTTTTGCCGATGATTTCTTTATAAATGACTTTTGCAGGTTTTTTGCACTGACTGCATTCGACAGGCCTTTCGGGCATGGGGAGTTCCTTGCTTTTTTCCGCATAGTAGAAAGGAGGGTTTTAAATGTAAAGTTCGGGATGAATTGGAAGAATTTCTGCCATAGATATACCAGACTCGGCCATAAACTGTGAATTTTGGCGATAAGATTTTGTGCTCTGGCAGCTTCGCTAGATCGAAGCTAACTTGAATAAAGTTAGCGAGATACAGCGGGGGTGTCAGGGTGCAAAAGATATCGATGAAAATTCCATGTTTATGGCCGAGTCTGGTATATATACTAAACTTCATGACATATACTTCTGGAATTCTCAGGCCACTGACACTCAAAACTCTTCATCTGCGCAACCGTGCAGTGATGGCTCCGATGACGCGCAATCGATCGAAAAATCATATCCCAGGCCCTGACGTAGCACAATACTATCAGAGGCGCGCGGAAGGAGAGATTGGACTCATTATTACGGAAGGGACAACTGTGGGCCATCCAGCTAGTAATGGTTATCCGGATGTTCCCGATTTTCATACGCAAGAAGCATTGGAAGGATGGCGACATGTCGTGGAAGAAGTCCACAAATCAGGCGGGAAGATTTTCCCACAATTATGGCATGTGGGAAGTGTTCGACAAACGCATCTCTGTTACAATGAAGGAGTAGATAATCCAAAAGCAACGTGTTGTAAAGAAAGCCAGACGCCTGGCTATGCTCCGTCACCTGTACCCCATCCTTATGTGGAAGGTGCGGAAGTGCCCCACGAGATGACTTTTCGTGATATTCAAGAGGTGATTCAAGCCTTTGTAAAGGCAGCTCAAGATGCAAAAGCAATGGGGTTCGACGGAGTGGAAATTCATGGAGCACATGGGTATCTGATTGATCAATTTTTTTGGTCTCGCACAAATCAAAGAGGCGATGAGTATGGAGGGGAGAAATTATCCAAAATGGTCCGTTTTGCGGTGGAGTTGATCGGGGCAGTACGTAACGCAGTTGGGCCTGACTTTCCCATTGATTTTAGATTTTCTCAGTGGAAACTCGGGGATTATTCGGCAAAGCTTGCTCAGACTCCTCAAGAGCTAGAAGCATTTCTCATTCCAATCGTTGAAGCTGGTGTTGATATTTTTCACTGTAGCACCAGACGATTTTGGGACCCAGAATTTCCAAACTCATCATTGAATCTTGCAGGATGGACAAAAAAGATCACTGGGAAAACCGTGATCTCTGTTGGATCAGTTGGGCTGGATAATGATTTTATCAATACCCTTAAGATGGGTGCAAAGACACAGGCTTCCGATAGCAGATTGAAAGCTTTGAATGAGTGTTTAGAAAATAAAGAAATTGATCTGATTGCAATTGGGAGATCTCTTTTAGCAGATCCGTTTTGGTTAAAAAAGCACATTGAAGACAGGAGCAATGAAGTTAAGCCTTTTTCTAACGAGGCCTTAGACAAATATTATTAATCACTTGATATTAAAATAATTTTTAAAATATACAATGAAGAGATGAACTATTTAAGAATATTTCCTCTTCTTTTTCTATGTGTCGCATCGGTCGGCGAGGCCAGGCACAAGAGAGACGGCACGAACCTTCCCGAGAGGGAACAAGAGTTCGCGGGTCAGCTTTCTATACGCCAACGCAAGGTTTTTTGTGGGCAGTTCAATCACTCTCAGCGGGAACTTGCGATCAAGTATGCAAAAGGACGCGGCAAGGATCAGTGCTTTACGCCGAATGATGCAGTTGGAAGGGTGATGGAAGAGACGGGAATGTCTCTTGCTGTAAAAGGGCGCCCTGAGAGCTCTGATCAGTGAAGCTAACCCATTAGTTTTTAAATGGCGGGATAGACTCATATGTGGCAAATCATTGTCATTATCATTTGTTTAGGATTTAACGCGCTATTAGCAGCAACGGAACTCGCGTTTATCGCGATGGGTAAAGCCAGGTTGAAGCACCTTGCTAATCAGGGAAAACCAGCAGCTGTTCGGGTGCTGACTCTTAGAGAAAACCCTGAAAAGACCCTTTCGATCTTGCAGCTAGGAATCACTTTCATTGGCGTTGTAGCAGCGGCTGTCGGGGGCGTTCTGATGGATCAGGTTGCCACACCATGGCTGATGGATCAATTTGGTTTGGGCGAGGGATTAAGTGAGGTCCTAGCCATTGCGTTTTTTGTGATTCCCTATACCTATGTCAATATTGTGCTGAGTGAACTTCTTCCCAAGAGCTTAGCTCTGCGCAATCCCAAATGGGTCATTTTCCATATGGAACGAGGACTAGTTTTTCTGGGAAAGATTTTGGCGCCCTTTGTCTATGTGGTCGAAAAGTCGACAAAATTTCTGGTGAAGATCTTTTCTTCGCTTGTCAATCACGAAGAGGTGGAAGCAGAAGACATGATTTCAGTGGGCAAACTCGTCCGTCCCTATATGCTCAAGCTGGCAAAGATTGAGGGAAAATTTGTAAAAGATGTGATGATCCCTTGGAAAGAGGTCGATAAGCTCAAAATTTCGCTGTCGATTGAAGATGTAAAAAAAGTCATTTTACGCACGGGTCACACCCGCTTACCACTTATGGACAATGGGAATCCCATAGCTCTTCTTCAGTCCAAAGAATTTATTGCCTTTTTGGAAGAGGGCAATCCCAATTGGCAAACCCTCCAACGTCCTTTGATCAAGCTGGGCGAGCGGGATTCTCTCATTCACGCACTCCGCGTGATGCAAGGGGAGCATTCTCACTTGAGTCTTGTCTTGAAAGAAGGGGAGCCGATGGGCATCGTCACCATTGAGGATATCCTGGAAGAGATTGTCGGCGAGATCTACGACGAAGATGATATTGGAGACGTTCTCTGAATTAAATTTCATATCCCTGGGAATTTTCGAGTGCTTTTTATTTTTTTTTGCTCAGCCATGTCAATTTGACATTGTCTTTGTACAAAAAAATAAAAATCTTCTCAAAACTGCCTACAGGTCTAAAGAAATTTTATTCAGAGAACGTCTCTTAGCAACGGATAGGTAAAGAGCAGGAAGTGAGTGAGGTTGAAAACCCAATGGGTGAAGATGCTCGCTTCTAGTGCTCTTGTGAATTGATAGATGCTGCCATAGATAATCCCCGCGACAAAAACCAGTCCTAGAAAGGGAAGATTGGGGACCCAGAAATAGTGCAAGGCTGCAAAGGGCAGTGCGGTGATGAAAACGGATGAGATGCTGGCAACAAAGCCTTTCCCACCAAACCAGCGGAAGAATTCATTCTGAATGAAACCGCGCCAAAATGCCTCTTCGACGATGCAGACAAATAGATTAATAAGGGCAAAGGCCCAAAAAATCTGAGGGAATTTTGGATCCCACGCAATCAACCCAGAAAAAAGACCGAGAAGCGCGAGAAGCACCACTCCCCCGATCATGAGAGGAAGCGTTACCTTCAGCACATTGCCAAACTCCCGCAAATTCGCAACTAGAGGAAAGCCGAGTGCTAGGATGAAAAGTGCGATGAAGGGCTTATCGAAACTGAGCCAAAGGGTCACCGGATAGGAGTGGGGGCTGATGGGGACTTTATCAAAGAGGCGGATGTTGTGAAAGCCGGGAAAATAGTGGGTAAGAAGCCCAACCGAAACAACGGTTGTCACAGCAACGAGGACAAAACGGGCGAGGCCGCGGATGTCTCCCTTCAAAAGAGTGTGCAAAATCAAAAGAGCGCCTATGGGGGCAAAAGCAATTGGTGTGAGGATTTTAGCGAAGTAGCCCAGGATGAGGGCAAAGAGCAAAAACGGTCCCCAAATCCAAGGGGAGCGTTTGACCCAGACACTGATGAAAGTCATTGCGAGGGCAAAATAGGCGAGAGACGCATGTATGGTTATCCACTGATCCATAGGACAGAGTATATACGAATTTTTTTTGTTTTAAACCCTTGACTCATATATTGGATAGGATTTACTGTAAATGTATAAAACTTACAGTGAATGCTATCCATTATATGCCCAAAAAAAAATCAAAAGATATTAGAAATAAAGCACTTAAGATATTTCGTTCCAAAGGTGGAATTCTTCGGACTATGGAGGCTATCAAAGCAGGAGTGCATCCGCGCATCCTTTACGAATTGCGTGATTCGGGAGTGATTGAGCAACTACAGACGGGGCTTTACGGTTTGATCGATTTACCTGATGTCGCTGAACCGGATTTTGTGACTGTTTCTAAAAAGGTTCCGGAAAGTGTCATATGTCTGATATCAGCTCTTTACTATCACCGGCTAACAGTGGAAATTCCACGTTGGATTGATGTCGCCATTCGACAAAAATATAAGCCTCCTATTCTTCGGTATCCTCCCGTACAATTTCATTGGTTTTCTGATAATATTTTTAAATTAGGAATAGAAAAGCACGATTTCAATGGGGCATCGGTAAAGATTTATTCACGAGAAAAGACAATTGTTGATTGCTTCAGGCTTCGTCATAAAATAGGAAAAAATATTGCGATAGAAGCATTGAAAACATATTGGACACAAGAAAATACCAACTTTAAACTTTTACGTGAATATGCTAAAATTTCTAGAGTTCTGCGTGTTATGGAACCTTTCTTAGAGGTGATCATGAATGAATAATGTTAAGCTTAAAAATGTCTCCGCTTCTGTTAAAGCACGATTATTAAATCTTTCTAGAAAGCAAAATAGGCCTTTCCAAGAGTTGTTACAGTACTATGGCATGGAACGCTTTTTATTTCGGCTATCTGAATCGGATTACAACGAAAATTTTGTTCTCAAAGGAGCTCTTCTTTTTAGAGTTTGGAAAATAAATGAAGCGCGTCCAACGTTAGATATTGATTTATTGGCAAAAACTTCAAATTCACTCTCTAATCTTGTAGAGATTACTTCGAAAATTTGTGAAATTGTTCCTCGTGAGGATGATGGTATTCAATTTATCACCGCTTCTATCAAGGGGCAAGTGATGCAAACTCAGAGGGAATATGAAGGAATTCGCATTCGATTTGAAGGGCGATTGGAATCAGCACGCATCCCCATGCAAATTGATTTTGGTTTTGGTGATGTGATTACTCCTGCTCCGGAAAACATCATTTATCCTGGAATACTTCACTTACCACCTCCAAAATTAAAAGGTTATCCACCTGAAACAGCGATTGCAGAGAAACTCCAAACGATGTTTGAAAAAGGTGAAGACAATAGCAGAATTAAAGATTTTTATGATGTTTGGGTGCTTTTTCGATGGCCTGCATTTTCTTTTAAAGACCTTTATCTAGCTATTTCGCGCACTTTTGAAAAAAGAGGAATGCAATTTAATCTCGAAAAATTCTGCAATGCTCTTGAAGAGTATGCGCAGTTGCCGAAAACCCATATTTTATGGGAGCAATTCAAGAAAAAACAAATTTATGAAAATAAGTACTCATTTACAGATGTTGTTCACGATATTGTTGCTTTTCTGAAAAAAATGAAAAAATTACCATGATACAATGATTCGCTACAAAAAAGAAAATATTGAATGGCTTGAATTTGAGCTGCTGCAATCGTTTCCCGAGATCATTCACGGGGTCGTCTTGCGCTGTTTGGATTTCGATGAGAAAGAGAGCTACCAAAAAGTGGGGAGCTTTTTTGGCATTGGACGGATCGTTTCCAGTCATCAGATGCATCAGGATCGCATTGTCTGTGTCCCACAGGAGATGGTGGGAAAATGTGATGGATTGATGACAAAGGAAACGGATTGTGGCCTAGTGATTCAGCATGCCGACTGCCAAGCGGCTATTTTTTTTGATCCAACGCGCAAAGTGATTGCCAATATTCACTGTGGTTGGCGTGGAAGTGTGCAAAACATCTACGATAAGACAGTTGAAAGGATGAAAGGTATGGGGTGCTTGGCAAAAGATTTGATCGTGTGTATTTCACCGAGCTTAGGGCCAAAGAAGGCAGAATTTGTCAATCATGCGGTGGAACTTCCAAAGACATTCTTGCCTTTTCAAGTGCGTTCCAATTATTTTGACTTTTGGGAGATTTCAAAAATGCAATTGAAAGAGGCGGGTGTTTTAGAAAAGAACATTGAAATTGCCGGCATGTGTACGTATTCTGAGGAAAAGCATTTTTTTTCTTATCGACGCGACAAGAAAAGACAAAGACATGGTACACTGGTTGCTTTAAAGGATTAAAATCAAACGACTCAGTATCACTGGATAAAGGAAATCCGAATAGTGCGCTTGAAAAAACTTCTTATTCTCTCTAGCTATGGAGGCTACGGCCACATCGCAGCGGCAAATACTCTGATTTCTTTATTGGGAGACAATTATGAAGTTGAGATCATCTATCCCATTAAGGAATTGCGCATTTTAGGACTGCCCTCTGGGGAATCTTTCTACAATTTTCTCATTTCCAATCACTGGAATCAGTTGACGAATTGGGTTGTCCGCCTATTGCCGCCTCCCCTTTTTCAACAGAGAAATGACAAACTATGTCGACTCATTGAAAGGCATATCGAAGATAGAAAGCCCGATCTGGTGATTTCACTCATCCCATTTGTCAATTATCCAGCATCTGAAGCTGCACGCAAGAGAGGCTTGCCGTTTTTGCTCATCACAACCGATAACGATTTGCACAACTGGGTCTTTCAGCTTCAAAAAAGGAAGCATTCCAATTTCAAGGTGACGATCGGGAGTGATTTAGCCACATCAAAAGGGACACTTCTGGATCAAAAGGTTTCTGAAGAAGATATCAAGACGATAGGTCTGCCTTTGAGGCCGGAATTTTTGAATATGAAAAACAAAGAAGAGTTGCGATCCTCATATGGGATTCCAGAAAATAAAAATGTTGTCCTAATCATGATGGGAGGAATGGGAGCCCGTTCGACCCTTCAATACGTCAAATCCATTGTCGAACACTCACTCGACTTGCATTTGCTCGTCTGTGCGGGAAAAAACCGGAAATTGGCAAAAAAACTCAAAAAAATCCAACCGGCAACGGGCAATAGCATGGATGTGATCCCGTTCACAGAAAAAGTCCATGAGCTCTTTGCAATGGCCGATGTGATCATCACCAAACCCGGCCCTGGGACGATCAATGAGGCGGTCTCTCTTGAGATTCCTCTTTTGATCGATCGGACCAACGACCCTCTTTTTTGGGAGCAAGCAAATATCGATCTCGTTTTAGAAAGTGGAGTTGGGGCATGTATCCACTCTTTTGAAGAGGCTCCAGAGCTTGTCAAACGCTTTCTCTTCGACGAGCAAACGCGAGAATCGGTCATAAGAGCATACGAAAAAATCGGGAAAAATCAATTTGCAGCACAAATTGAATCCCTCATTGAAAAAATGTGCGAAGAAACGATCCCTTCTGAAGAGATCATAACCACTCCTATTTTATGATGGCAATCATTGCAACTTTTGGTTCCTGGGTATCACCCATTACAACAGATTCGATCGTCCAAGAAACGATCAGTTTCTATGAAATGCAAGCAGATGAAAATGCACTCTATTGGACAGAGTTGCACCCTAATGATAAAGGGCGCATTGCCCTTGTGCGCTATGATGGGAAAGAGACACCTCTTGCAGATGAGGTGAGCATCCGCACCCGAGTCCATGAGTACGGAGGAGGAGCGCTTTGCATTGATCAAGGCGATGTCATTTATTCCAATGATGAGGACAGCCAGCTCTACTCCCTGACGAGGGGGGGAAAGCTAACCGATGAACCCAACATGCGCTATGCAGATGGCAGCGGCAACATTTGGGTGGCGGAAATCCATGATAATGATGTGGAAAATTGCCTCGTCAATATCGAAACCGGAGAAAAAGTGGCCTCTGGACATGATTTCTACTCGTGTCCGCGGATCTCTCCCGATGGCAAGAGGCTCGCCTATGTGACGTGGGATTTTCCCTATATGCAGTGGGATAGCTCAACGCTGTGGCTTGCAGAAATCCACGATGGAAAATTACAAAATCCACAGGCAATTAGCGGAGGACCAGACGAGTCGGTTTGCCAAGTGCAGTGGTCGCCAAGTGGCCAGCTCCATTTTGTCTCAGACAAAACCGGTTTTTGGAACCTCTATCGCTACCGCGATGGCCAGGCGGAAAATCTCTGTGAGATGGAAGCGGAATTCACCTTTCCGCCATGGGTGTTTGGACGCCCCTGTTACACATTTGTCTCCGATGGAAGCATCATCTGCATGTATGCGGTCAAAGGAATTGACCATCTCGGCAGAATCAACCCAGAGAAAAAGACCCTCGAAGACCTGCAGCAACCGTTCACCGCGATTCACAATTTAGTCACGTATCAAGACAAAGTCTATTTTTTTGGTGCGAGTCAAACGCTGCCCAATTCGATCATTTGCTTCGATCCGAAGAGCAACACATTTGAAGTGGTGAAGCAAAGCTCAAAAGTTGCCATCACTGAAGAGTGGATTTCAAAAGGGGAAGTCCTCGAATACCCCTCGATGAATGGAAAAGTGGGCTATGCCTTTTATTACCCTCCAAAGAATCCCAATTACAAAGCTCCTGAAGGGGAAAAACCTCCGCTGATTGTCAAAAGCCATGGAGGGCCGACGGCGCGCTCTTATTCACAATTTTCCCTCGAAATTCAATATTGGACGAGCCGCGGTTTTGCCCTTGTCGATGTCAATTATGGGGGGAGCACCGGATATGGAAGAGAGTATTTCAAGCGACTAGAAGGCGCATGGGGCATTCTCGATGTGGAAGACTGCATCAGTGCAGCCAAAACGCTTGTTGACAAAGGGCTTGCCGATCCCAGTAAGCTCCTCATCCGCGGGGGCAGTGCGGGAGGATATACGACCTTAGCTGCGCTGACATTCCACGACGTGTTTGTAGCGGGAACGAGTTATTACGGCGTCAGTGATCTCGAACTACTCTATGAAGACACACACAAATTCGAGGCGCAATACACCGATCGCCTGGTAGCATCCTATCCCGATGGCGTGGCACTCATTCGCGAGCGCTCTCCGATTAATCATGTTGAAAAAATCTCAGCCCCCATTCTTCTCTTGCAAGGAGAAGAGGACAAAATTGTCCCCCCGAATCAAGCCTTTAAAATTTACGATGCTCTCGAGGAAAAAGGGACGCCCGTTGGGATGATTCTTTTTGAAGGGGAGGGGCATGGTTTTCGCCAGGCCCCCAATATCAAAAGAGCCCTGGATGCAGAGCTCTATTTCTACTCCAAAGTTCTCGGATTTGAGCTTGCAGAGCCCTTTCAAACGCCTCCTGTAGAGATTGTCGGTTTGAACCCGTGACTGCTACCTCGTTTTTCCTCTATGCTACCTGCAGAACTCATCTACTTCGCTTCTCTCGTCGCCAAGGTGTAGACACCTTGCCTTTCTCGAGAAACTTGTATCTGAGTCCTTCGCTAACGCCTAGATGAAAAGAAGGTCGCAGTCACGGGTTGAATTATTATTGCTACAGCTCGGGTTGTTGCCTGGAATAAAATGTTGCAACACCTAACACAGCAATAAGTATCGCAAGGATCACAAACTTGCGCCGTGGTAGACAGTTTGCATCATTTTTTTTCCCCTCAAAAGATTGAATCAATGGATCTTCAGAAAAAAGCTTCAAGGGCATATGATGGACAACTTTACTTGAAGTCATAAACGAAGGAATTTCGATTTCGTCAAAAGCTCTGTGTTCTCTTTTAGCAATTTTGAAAACTGCATCTTTTATGGTTCTTTGAACATTTTCATCCTCAAGTGTAGACTCAAACTTGACCCAATGCGTAGCAAGAAAAAGTTGACATCGAAGATTTGTTATCTTTTTCTCTATCTTCTGGTCATTCGAGAGTTTATCTAAAATTTCCTGCTCACTCCTCTCTGTATAGTCCGCTTTTAAATCAATCTCTTCGGATAGATTTTTCCAAAGAAAGTTTAAATCTTTAGAAGTAAGGGCGTCTTGTATGTATATACTAGACTTATTTCTATACTCTTTCACAAGTTCTTTAACAGCATCGAGTTGGCTCACTTGATTGAAAACTTCTTGGTTTTCTTCATCTGAAATTCCATGTACTTCTAATGTGTATTCTCTTGTTTCTTTTTCATACAAAGATGCCACTTGATTTGCTAGAAATTTATGATAATTTTCCCCCGGAAGTCCATTAGCAATTAAGCAATGGAATGCTTTACAAGTTAGTGCTAGATTTGGGTAATCCTTAGGCTCTACCTGGGAAAGTACATGGAATAGGATTTCTGTCGGTAAATCAGAAATCAGAAACGTAGATAAATTTGTTGGATCTATAGCCATGTTATTATCTCCTCTTTTAGGGTTAAAAACGCATATTAAAGACGATTTTACCATTAATGTATACACATTCCAGTTCAAGAATTGGAATGTGTACAAACTCGACTTTGTACAATTTTTTCTAGTCGATCTACTAAGAGAGCGTTCTGAAGAGTGGAGCAAACTCAAATTGAGTTTGTGGAGCTTGAAGAATATCTCATAGAGGAAAAAAGGGGTAGCGGTCACAGGGTGAAAGGAAGAAGCTGGATTACTTAATTACCAAAAAAATAATGCACGAGCACAGTTAGCACAACGGCTTCTAACATCCGACGAAAAATCGTATAATTTGAAGTCTCCTCATTTCTATTAGATTCCTGTACTGATAAAGCATTAGCTTCCCGTGCTGCTGCTAAAAGGGATTCTAAATTCTGCTTTTTCTGATCACAAAGTAAGTCTGCAATGCTTGACATAAATATTTTATCCTCTCTGATCTCTATAGCAAGTTCGGGCCAGAATTTTTTGAAAAAGTCAAAGTCTAAGCTTTTGAAGCTGATTGTTGCATTATCACTATTTGCTAATTCCAACATTTCGTGATTTGTTAGGTTTATTTTAAAGAGATTCTCGCTAATATTTTGAGCTCTTTTTTTTAATTGTTTCACGCTATCGAGTTGTAAAATTTTATCACGGGAATCATTGAAAAAGGTTGTAGAGAAAATAGTAACTAAATAGTTATCTACAAATGGGTCAGTATGGGCTACATGCGCCAATCTCTTTAAGATGAAGTTTTTGTAATTTTCTCCCTCAAGACCTGAGCTATATATATAAGAATGAAATAGTTTACAGGTTTTTGAGAGCTTTGGATAATCCTCGGGCTCTGCCTTAGAAAGGACTTCGGCTATGACTTCAGGAGGAAGTCCAGTTAAACATGATGTATCTATGCTCATATTATTATCTTCTTTTTAAATTAAAATATACTTATATTATATACTATTTTTTAATTAATGTAAAGTAAATATTTTTTTATTCCTTAATTATCTAAGGAACTTGCCTTGAGGGGTTTATGTATACCACGCTCGGTCAGGTTTTGTGAATTTGGACTTGGCGAGACAAAGCCAAATTGATACGAACGAGGAGCACCATTCCCAAATAGGGAAGGGTGACGAGGAGGGGTGATTTGGCAAAGT
>JAAKFB010000250.1 GCA_011065235.1 Chlamydiota bacterium
ACCTCCTTGTTCTTCTACAAAATCTGTTGCGGCAATTGTACCCGAATCGATGAGTAGTTTTTGCTTTTCTTTACTGAGGTTAAATTCGAGCAGACCCACGCCATTATTATCGATTTCGATGATACGATGCTTATTATAAGGCGTAAGCTGGCGCAATAATTCTTCTGCATTGATGTAGATCGAAAAGAAGCCTTTGACAAGCTGAAAAATGTTGTTTATCTCTTCAGGTTCTGGAATTTTTTCCTGAGAGGAAATTAGACTGAAGCCTAGGGTATGTTTGTTGAAGATTGGGCAGCGTCTTTCCTCTTTGGAAAGGCCCTCTTCTACATAGCCCTTTTCGTCAAAGGTTTCTACGGGAAGATTATTGATCATTCCACCATCTAGAAAGCTGCCTTTTTCTTTCCACTCTGTAACTATATCATTGATTTTCCGCTTTAATATGGCAGGGATATACACCCCTGGGATGCTCATTGAAGCGCGGATGGCACTTGCAATAGTTACATCATCCCACTCTGTATCCTCTGAGCTCAAATGAACGATTTTTTCAGTACGTATTCGCGTAGCAAAGATATGTAGATGTTTGAAAGACTTTTTTGGGATCAATTCACGGAATTCTTTAAAGGTGCAATTTGGCTTTTCTGTTTTTTTAGCAATGAGCTTTTCAATCCACTCTTCAAATTTTTTCCCCTCGCAGATGCCAGTGCAGTGCCATAGCTTCTTAATCAATCCCTTTAGTAGTTCGGAACGGAGTTGACCGGGATTTTTCAGGACTTTATAAAAAGAAGAGAAGATGTTTTTAAGGTGCGCAAAAGATAGTGTATCTTTTCTGAAAGCGTGATCAAGAAAAGAGGAAAAATCAGTGCTTAAGAGCTCTTGCATCTCCTTGATCGAAGAGTTCAGAGCAACAAGCACACTGACAATAGCGCCAGCCGAAGAGCCAGCGACTCTTTATACCTCGTTCAGCATCTTTTCCTTCTGAAGCTTTTCTAAAGCCCCTAGAAATGCGATCCCTTTGGGGCCTCCTCCTTTGAAGGCGAGATTCTGAGGAGGTCGATGCGCGAAATTAGGAGGGCTTTTTCTTGCTTTTGTATCACCTTGCATGAGGTTTTTCAGGAGATTTTGACAAGAGGGATCTTTGCCCAAATTTAGGGGAAATTTTCCCCTTGTGTCCATAGGGGAGAGCTGGCATCCTAGATAAACTAGAGTTTGGATTATTTCATGATTCCCAGCTTTAGCGGCGAGATGCAACGGGGTCTGTTGGAGATAATTCCTCACTTCAATATTTGCTCCTTTTGTGTGGAGGAGAATCAAAGCTTTGGGACGATCTAGATAAGCAGCTAACGCAAGTGGCGTGAGTCCTTCTTTATTTTTATTTTTTATGAGATGTTTACATATTTCTGAGTAATTATTGAGGAGATATTCTAAAACATCAATCTGGTTAAAATGGATGGCGAGATGTAGGATATTGCCAATGGAAGCGACTCTTTCCTTAGCAATATGCTCAACAAAGAGAGGGATGCAATCGATATATCCATATCTGACAATAAGAGCAAGGGGAGAGAGTCTCAATGAGCTCCATTTACAAAGGATCTGATCACTGGCGTTATTCACAAGCAGAGTCTTAATTGCATTGAATTGTCCTGCCTGTGCAGCTATATGCAGCGGGGTTTGGTCTG
This sequence comes from Chlamydiota bacterium, assembly GCA_011065235.1. Lineage (GTDB taxonomy): Bacteria > Chlamydiota > Chlamydiia > Chlamydiales > Rhabdochlamydiaceae > Sacchariniichlamydia. Next base: position 1,677 of record JAAKFB010000250.1, read on the forward strand.
TATTGTTTCTTGTATCAATATCGATATGGTTCAAAAGAAGGGGGATCTGTTCATAGTTTCCCATTTGGGCTGCAATGTGTAGGGAAGTATTCCCTTTGGCATCAAAGTGATGGATTAGGATCTTATTTTTCATAAGATCGATAAACAGCTCTTCTTCTCCAGTTTCCATGCAATATTGCAGGATGTTTCTACCTGCTTTGTCTGTAAGTGAAGCTAAAGCATTATCACCACATTCTTTCAGCAGATCCCATTTCTTATTTTTGCAGGTATCTAGAAGAGCTTTAAATACTTTGCTGGTTTGTTTTTCAATGGAAAGGTATTTGGTGATGTCAATTTTGAGAATATTTGCAACCTTGGAGAGGTTATAATTAGGTGGAGGGGAAAAT
>JAAKFB010000251.1 GCA_011065235.1 Chlamydiota bacterium
CAAGAAAAAGGGGTCTAGGCATTTTTCTTCCCATATTGGATCGGGCGCGAGCCTCCGACTTGAGACAGGTTCAGGTTCAGATGTCTCCGACTCCCCCTCTACTCGAAATGATGCTCCTCTCATAGAGTACCACTTCTTTCTCTCATCCCAATTTTTTAGGATGATGAAGTTTGTGCCGATTGTTGTTATTTCTAAGCTCTCAATAATGCTGTAGCCGGAAAGTGAGATGACATGGTCTACGCCTGGTGTATCTAGAGCTATCTTTTGGATCTGGGCATCGATCTTTGTCGTTCTTGCTAAGCTTGCTCCATCGGGCATATTGGCAAAGGTGATCAAGTACCCTTGATCTTCTTGAGGGACAAAACTTGTGGGGGTGATGTGAAAGAAGACAAAAACAGCGGCGATGACTCCAGCAAAGAGGGTCATGCCTACCCAGCGATGGATGATGAGCATTTTTGTTACATGCAAATACCCTTGAGTGAGTTTGCTAAGCGCTGTGTTAAACCCTCTGGCAAGCCTTCCCTCTTTCTTCTTAGGTCTTAGAACTAAAGCTGCAATGGCAGGACTTAATGAGAGAGCTATGAGGCCAGAGAAGATCACAGAGATGGAGAGAGTGACGGCAAACTGTCTGTAGAGCTTGCCTGCGATGCCTCCTAAAAGGGCAACGGGTAGAAAGACGGCGCAGAGGACAAAGACGATGGCGAGGATGGGGACGGTGACCTCTTTCATAGCCTTCTTTGCAGCCTCCTTCGGTGGCAGATTGAGTGTGTGCATGTTTCTATCGACATTTTCCACCACTACAATCGCATCGTCGACGACAATACCAATCGCTAAAACCATCCCGAAGAGGGTGAGGGTGTTGATGGTGTAGCCGAGCATGTACAGGCCCGTAAAGGTTGCGATGATCGAAACGAGGAGGGCGAGGAGGGGGATGAGGGTGGCGCGCAAGGATTGCAAAAAGATAAAGACGACGAGGACAACCAAGATGGAGGCAGCAAAAATCGTGTGGATGACTTCATCGATAGAGGTGTTGATATAGCGGGTGGTGTCGTAGGGGATAGAGTACTCGAGCCCTTTGGGGAAATTTTTCGAGATTTTTTTCATTGCCGCTTTGACAGAATTTGCGACATCTAGAGCGTTGGCACCATATTGCTGGTAGATGGCGATCATTGTCGTTGGTATGTTGTCAACAGAGGTGTTGACCGAGTAATCTTGCGCGCCGAGTGTCACCTTGGCAACATCTTTGATACGGACCATGGCCCCATCAAGATTTGCCCTCAAGACAATATTCTCAAATTCTGTAGGCGTTTCTAAGCGCCCTTTTGTACTCATGGGGATGGTGAGCTGTGTTGGTTTGTAATTGGGAGCTTGTCCTAGCTGCCCCACGCCAAAGTCATGGTTCTGCTCTTCGATGGCATTAATCACATCATTGGCAGTGATTCCAAGCTGTGCCATCCGATCCGGGCGGAGCCAAATGCGCATCGAGTAGTCTCTAGCTCCGATGACGGAGATATTGCTGATACCGGGGATCAGGTCGAGCTCGTTGACGATGTTGATCGTTGCAAAGTTGCTAGTAAAGACCTCGTCGTAGAGGCCATCAGGAGATTGGAGCGCGATAAGAAGGAGGATATTTGGAGTCTGTTTTTTTATGATGATGCCCTCTTTTTGCTCTTCAAAAGGTAGCTTGGATTGCGCTTGGTTGACGAGGTTTTGGACATTGACTTGGTCCATGTTAGCGTTGCTGTCAATGTCAAAGTAGACGCTTAAGGTCATGTAGCCTGTTGAAGAGTTTTGAGAGTACATGTAGATCATCTTCTCAGCGCCGAGGATTTGCTGTTCAAGCGGGGAGGCGACATCATTTGCGATGGTTTTCGCATTGGCTCCATTATAGTTCGTGGTCACTTGAATAAGGGGAGGGGTGATGTTGGGGTATTGCTCGACTGGTAAGATGCGCATGGCGGTCAGGCCTGCTAGGGTCAATATGATAGCGATGACACAGGCAAAAATCGGGTGGTCGATAAAAAAGCGAGA
>JAAKFB010000252.1 GCA_011065235.1 Chlamydiota bacterium
CTCCGATGCCGATCCATATCTCTCTATTTGACTATTTTACAGGGACTGTAAAAGCATTTTCCTTTGGCATTCTCATCATGACGATCTGTTGTTACAAAGGGATGACCACAACGGGTGGGGCTGCCGGTGTCGGTAAAGCGACGACGAGCAGTGTCGTGATCTCGTATGTGTGTATTCTATTGCTGAACTTCTTCTTGACGATGGTTCTTAACATCTTCAGAGACACAATCATGAGGTGGCTCTAAGATGATTAAAGTAAAGGACCTCTGGAAAAGTTATGAGCAGAAAGAAGTCTTAAAGGGGCTTACTCTCGACATCCTTGATGGCGAGACTTTAGTGATCTTGGGCAGATCGGGTGTGGGAAAGAGCGTGCTGCTCAAGCATCTCATCGGCTTGACCAAGCCTGATCGGGGCACGATAGATCTCGATGAAGTGAGAATTACAGATTTATATGGAACTCCCCTCTACCGCGCAGTGCACGATATGGGGATGTTGTTTCAAGGGGCTGCCCTCTTTGACTCGATGACTGTTGAAGAGAATACGGGGTTTTACCTCAAGCAACACGGCAATAAGGAGACGGGGAAGGCCTACACTAGAGCTGAGCTTGGAGACAAGGTCGCTGAGGCGCTGGAAATGGTAGGGCTGGAAGGGACGCAAAAGGTGATGCCTTCAGATCTCTCTGGGGGGATGAAAAAGCGGGCGGCGTTGGCTCGATTAATCGTATACCGCCCCAAGGTTTTGCTCTATGATGAGCCCACAACGGGGCTCGATCCGATGACTGCGATGCACATCAACGAGCTCATTGTGAAGATTCAAAAAGAGCTCCAGGGGACCTCTATTGTTGTCACTCACGACATCATCTCTGCCCTCTTTGTCGGAGATCGCCTCGCGCTGCACAAGGACGGAAAGATCGCCTATCTTGCGGACCCGGATACTTTCATTAAAATTGATGATCCAGAGATTACTTTTCTGCATAAAATAATCACCGAAGATCCTAGGACACTGAAATATAACAACAATCATAAGGACACGTAAAAATGCTTGGAGAACAGACAAAAAACATGCTAATCGGGGCCTTTATCATTGTTGCCTGCGCCCTGTTTGTCTCATTTATCCTCTTTCTACGACCCAGTGTGGGCGATGAGGGGCAAACTCTGACACTACGCTTTTCTGATATCAACAATGTGGGCGTGGGTACGCGGGTCCTCTTTGCTGGGCGTCCTGTGGGTGAAGTGGTTTCTATCGAAGAGATCCCTGATGGCCGCAAGCAGCCCGTGGATGAGCTCGGGCGGGTCTACACCTACCAGCTAAAGATTAAGATCGATTCTGGGGTCAAAGTGTATGACACCGATGAAGTGACCATTCAAACCTCTGGTCTTTTGGGTGAAAAATCGATTGGCATCATCCCTAAAGCGGCGCCTCCGGGAGTGACGCCTATATTGATCTCTAAGAAGCCCATCTACGCGGACTCTATCGACCCTCTTGAAAATGCCCTCGTTCAGATCTCAGATGTGGCGGTGGAGATGGAGAGAGCCTTTAAACTCGCAGCGGATTGGCTAGAGACAAATGATGAAGACATGACGGCGATGATCCAAAACATTAAGTCGATTACTGCGGATATCTCAGATGGAAAAGGGACGCTTGGTAAGCTTATCCATGAAGACGGTTTATATGTCCGTTTCAATGGGCTGATGACCAAGCTTGATACTGTTCTTGACGATGTGAATCACTACCAGCAGAAGCTGACCGAGATCTTTAAGCGGAACAATATCGAGTCGATCGACGTCATACGTATGGAAGTTCCGTGCTGTGCGGGCATTCACATGGTGGTCGCCGAGGCGCTTGCCGACTCGGGCAAGTCGATTCCGCTGGTCGTCACAACGGTCGGCATCGGCGGTCTCGTACTCATCGACGGCGTTGGGTACAAGCTGTTCAAGCAGAAATTAAAAGCGAAATGCGAATACCACTGTATTAACTACGTGGAAATGCCGGAAGACTACACCT
>JAAKFB010000026.1 GCA_011065235.1 Chlamydiota bacterium
GCATTAGGGTGACGAGTAGCGCGCTTCCCTCTTTTGCGTACAAAAGGGGAAGGAATTGGAGTTGAGAGAAAATGGGGCTTTTGCCAATGGCCTCTTCCAGGGTTGGAGGTGTAAGACCTGCAAGCTCCCATTCAAAAAAAGTGTTGCATAGATGAAGAATTGCCATTTGGTTATTATTTTTTCTAATGGGGAATAAAATCAATATCGCTGTTCTTTTTGGAGGAAAATCTGTCGAACACGAAGTGTCGCTGCTCTCTGCACGCAACGTGATCGAAGCCCTCGACCGGGAGAAATACACGATCACTCTCATCGGAATCGATAAAGGGGGGGAATGGCATTTTTACGATGAAGCAGATTACTTAATTAATGCAGATGATCCAGAAGCAATTGAGCTTGGTGAAAAAAAATCTCCAGTCGAGTTCTCCAAACTCTCATCGTTTATTGATATGATTTTTCCAGTCCTCCATGGGAGTAATGGGGAAGATGGAACAGTTCAGGGTCTATGCGCACTTCTCAATATCCCTTTCGTCGGTGCCGGCGTCATCGGTTCTTCCGTGGGCATGGACAAAGATGTGATGAAGCGACTTCTGCGAGATGCGAAAATCTCCACACCCCGTTTTTCCGTTCTTCACCTCCATCAGCGCCCTCGATTTTCTCTAGAAGAGATCGTGTTTCCCGTATTTGTCAAACCGTCAAATGGGGGCTCTTCGCTCGGAATTAGTAAGGTGAAAACGCGAGAAGATTTGGAAATTGCAATGGATGTAGCATTTCAATTTGACCGGAAAATTCTCATTGAAGAAGCGATTGAAGGACGAGAAATTCAGTGTTCTTTGCTTGGCAACGAACACCCAATTGTCTCCCTTCCCTGTGAGATCATCCCTAAAGGCGATTTCCACTCATATTCTTCGAAATACATCGATCCAGAGGGAGCGGAGTTTATCATTCCAGCACAGCTAAACCAAGAGGAGCTTTCCAAGGTGCAAATGACGGCAATGGATGCCTACAAAGTTCTTTGTTGCGAGGGCTTGGCGCGGATGGACATGTTTTTAACCCCCGATGGAACGGTCTTGGTTAGTGAGATCAACACACTTCCAGGCCTCACGAATATGAGCCCCTACTCAAAAATGTGGAAAGCGAGTGGTCTGAATTATGCAGAAATGCTCGAACAATTAATTGAATTAGCACGGAAGGCCCATGAAAACACGTGTCGGAATTGGACAAGACAGCCATCGCTTTTTACCTGATGATTCTTCCAAGCTTTGTATTGTTGGAGGCATCATTTTTGAAAATGTCCCCGGACTTTCGGCAGATTCTGATGGAGATGTGATCTTCCATGCGATCTGCAATGCGATCACCTCACTCACCGGCGTTCCTATTTTAGGAGGCATTGCAATAGAGCTATGTCGCAAAGATGGGATCACTGATAGTGGAGTCTATTTAAAAAGAGCGCTTGAGACTTTAGGCAAACAATCTATTCAACACGTTGCCTGCACGATAGAAGGCAAACGACCGAAATTTGAACCCCGAATTTTAGAAATCCGCAAGAAGATTGCAGATGTGATACAGCTCGACCTTTCGCAAGTGGGAATAACAGCCACTTCGGGAGATGGTTTGACCGATTTTGGCTGTGGCGACGGCTTGCAATGTTTTTGCACGTTAACCACGGTAGAGACATGATCAAAACACTTAGCCCTGAAATTCTTCCCCATTTATTTGTGGGCGCTGCAATTGAAGCGACGCGCATTATGCACGAGAATCCCAATAACATTAAGAAAGTCATAGCGGTTATCGACTCCCCATTCAATCTAGGCATAGAAAGTAAAGTTGATAGCGTGATGCGTTTACGATTGACTGATTGCAAATGGCTTTCTTTATCAGAAAATTTTGAGGAGGCATTTGACTTTATAGATGAAGCTCTTGAAAAAAAGAGCAATATTCTTGTCCATTGTTCAGTCGGTGAGAATCGATCTGTTGCGCTGGTCATTGCTTATATAATGTGCAGGCATCAGAAGTCTTTTGAAGAAGTGCATGATTTAATGAAGCGAAAATACGACAAAACAAATCTATCTCCAGATTTTGTAGAGGGGTTGCGCGCATATGAAAATCAGTAGACATCTAACTTGTAGCGGCCTTCTTTTTTGAGGGATTTGATGTAGGTCTTGACTTCGTCTTTACTCATATTTCCGTGTTTTAGAACGATTTCATAAAAGTTTAATGAGTTAAGAATGCTCGATCCCAGTTTAAATCTTCTCGTTTTTCAACTAATAAAAGAGAAAGGCCGATTCCTGCAGCGCCATATAAAAGCCCCGGATGGTCGACCGATTGATATTGCTCTTTTTCGTCCACATCTTCCATCTGAAACCCAAATGCTGAATTTGGTCTGTAAAATCCGCTTAAATCGTCCTCTAAAATTTGAACCTGTTTCCAAAGTAGGGGGTTCTCTGTCGACTGAGCCATCCGATAAACTGTTGTCAAGATTCCCGCTCTTCCATGGATAAAAGAAGTGCCTGTGTGATTCCAATCTTTATAAGACTTTGAGAACATGGCAATAATGGACTCTTCTGCAAATTTTTCAAGTTCTGGATCGTCCAGAGCTTTTGACGCTAAATAAAGACTTCTCGTAACTGCTGGAATTCCTTGCCACCAGGTATCGCGATAAAGCTCATTGGAGATCGCTGTCAGGTTGTCTTGGCTTGCAGCTTGGTTTCTGAAAAAAGGAACCGTATTGGGCCAATAAATTTGGTTGTTGATGATTTTTTTTTGGGCTTTGATCCAATTTGCGATGTAGCAAATGGTTTCCTTGAGTCCTTCAACATCTAAACCTTCCAAGGACGCTAAGGACAAGGATGCTAAACATCCCGTGATGCCAAAGGACATGTTGAGTAAGGAGCCCTCCTCTGGGTATTTGTCGCTATCTTCTTCATTTACTTGAAACTCTGAACCAATGAGCCACTGTGGCTGGCTGCCATCATCTAATGGGCGAAAGAGCTGAACAAGGGTTTTTACAGATTCAAGAGCTATTTGATACAAATAATCATTATTTTTTCGCATTAATAAATAGCCCAATATACCACTTAGTCCATTTCCTAAGTTATATAAGCTTGAAGGGAGATCGGCACGTTGATCGATGTAAAAGCGGGCTCTATCTAAAAAGGAGGATTGGATTTCTTGGGAGAGGACATTTTCCAGTTTTCCCAAAATATTTTGATAACGGGTCTCTTGATGAGAACAAAAATTGAAGGCAAAACACAACCCACATAATCCGTAAAATAAAGAAGAGTTGTCGTGCCCATTTTTTTCCAGTTCGCGAGCGGCGAGTTGAAGGTATTGAAAGGTGATTTTATCCCATCCAGAATCAGGAAAAATCCAATCCATCGCCCCATAAAAACAGGCAATACCTGGGAGTCCATCAGCAAAGCTTTCTTTTAGCCAAGCGCTGCTCGGAAATTGATCTCGCAATAAATTCCCTTCAACAATGTCACATACCTGATTCGGATCTGCCATTTTATTCGCAATTTCTTGGCAAATTGTCATGGGATGAAACACTGAGCTCTTCCTGGGTTTCTGAAATTTTAGGCAAATTTGCTATTTATTGAAAGTTTTGAGAAAACCTGAAGCATTTGATGAGCATAGACATGTGCTTTCTGTTCTAGAAGATGATCAGTACCAAAGACTCGATTGCAGTGCATATGTAGGAGACTCGCTAAAATTTTTTCTTTTTCTAGCGCTTTGGAGTCAATTTGCGCTCGATACTCCTGCAATATTACGATTCTTTTATGAAGGAGAGGCTGTGAAAAAAGAGGTTCCCCTTGATAATGAGGAATTTCTTCAGAAAAGGCAGAGTCGATGAGGGGAATCAATTTCGCTTTCCATTCTCTAAAACCCTTGAGTTGGCTTTTTCCTAAATTCATTTCGGAAAAAAAGAGAAGTTGATCCTCGAGCGACAGGCCAAACCCTTTCACAATTTCGATCAAGCTGAGCGCACAAATAATGTAGTCAGGAAGATCAAATTGTTTAGACAGGATGGTTTGGATGATGCTCAAAGTAAGTTCAGAATCTGCGCAAAAGACCTCCTCTGCGAGCTCCATGATTTCTTCTCCCCCATATCTCTCGATCTCTTTCTCATAGGTAGCAATACAAAAATCTCGCATCCATCCTTGCTGAATGAAATAATCAGACCAGGAGTAAAGATTTTGTAGGAGATTTTGAGACTCCTTCTCTTTGGGCTTCAGACGCAGGCGAATATGACTTTTTTTCTCATCGGTATAGCGAATATAAAACCAGCTGTCTAGAGAAGGGAGCAGCTCTTGAACGAGAGAGTAAACGGGTTGGACCAAAAATCGAGATTCATTCTTTTGAGGGAGATAGAGCTTTGCATAAAGCCATTCACTTCCAGGGAGTTTAAATCTTGCCTTTGTATTGACAGGGGAAAAAGGCAATATTTTGAAAGATTTTGGAACATATTTTTTATTTTTTACAAAAGGGATTACAAATTCAGAAAAATGGGTCCCTAGATTAGTGCGAACCCATTCTTGAGACCCTATTTTCTCGACTAGCATGACGGGCCTATCGGAGTTTGTTTTCAATTGATGAGCAATTTCTTTGAGATGGAAAATCTGTGTCCGATCTAGTAAAACGCGATTATCAGCCATCGTCATTAATAGAAAACGAGGGAGATTCCACTCATTTGCCCAATCCTTGATTTTTTGGATGATGAGTTCTTGGGAGTCTTTTTTGTCGGCATTGATTAGGGATAAGGTTAAAAGCCAAGTTGCTGGAGAAAAAATGGTTTTTTTATACCTAACGCGAGGCCTGAAGGGTAGAAGTTCTCCTTTTCCCCAATCTAAACGACCAAGAGATTGGCACCGATCTTTCGAAATATCCCTTACTAGACGAACAATATGAGGCGCGAGATCAGGATTAAGTGCATTCATGGCAACAATAGAAAGCTCCTTTTTGCCTTCTTTAAAAGTGAGATAAAGGTAACTTTCCGTTGCGCCCACGTAAATATCTCGGATCGAGAGATGCTTTGTTGTATCTTTGGGATAACCCAAATCAAGAACATTCTTTCTCAGATCTGAATGAATCGAGACATTGGCACTGCGTGGAGAAGAGGGGAAAAAGGAACATTCAACAAAAATGACGTTCTCTTCTAATGCTTCCTCCGTATCAAAGAAATGGCGAACCTGCTCTTTCCCAGTTTCCTTAAATAAGTCTAGAAACCTTCCAAAAGTGGAGCATCCATCACCAGCACCTGTGACGGGATGTACGTAGATCAAAAAATCCTCATTTTCAATCGATTCTTGGGAATCTGCAATGACTTCACAATAGAGATCAAAAGAAGTCGGTGCGTCGGCTTTAGGAGAATCATGTTGGTGACGTTTAACAAAAGCATCATCGATGATAATCTCGCCCTTTTTTTCGTGGAAGCACTTTACCCACTCTTGTAAAAGAGAGGATTCTAAATTGGGAGATTTTTCTCGGTTATCAGAAGCAGCAGCTGGATTTGTGTAAATTTCGGGGAATCCAAGCCCTTTTACCTCATCGACTAACTCTAGTAAGGGAACAGTGCGAGCCAGTCCATATTTTTCTAAAAAATTCATGTGGTAAGAGCGGAGGTGGTCCAAACCCTTTTTAGCCGTAGAGAGCTTCCAAAGAGCCTCTACAGCTCCTCGCAGCTGCGTGGCGATCGTCTTACTCAAAATGACTTGATCTGGATAAAAACTATCGACTTGGAGAGGTCTCGTGACCGAATCATTCTTCATCGAGCTTTCAATTTCAACAAAGCTAAGCTCTCCCTCCCCAAGAGAAGTTGTATTGAACGAGCGCACTTTCTCATAGGTCTCTTGCAATTGATCGATCAGTGCGGGCTTTGGAGACACACTTTTTAATTCTTCGAGAGCATCTGTTAGTGGACAGTCGGTGAGCAATGAAGGAAAAAAACTGGGAAAGAGAATTTCTTTTTCCATCAGTGAGCGAATCACCTCTAGAACCTTACTTGCATCCAAAGAAGGATTATCTTGGAGAACCTCTTGTATCAGTTCATTGACAGAGAGAGCATTTTCCGTTTTGTCGATAATGAAGCGTACTAAGGGGGAGGCCCGAATCGAAAGCTGTTCATTTTTCCCCTTATCACGCCTCGTATAAGATAATACGAGCCGATCCATGTTTTCAAACAAGAGAGGATTTTTTTTAAGCTTCAGGGAGAGAAAAGCAGCTTCATCCGAAGCGATTTGATCGAGAAAATGGATTACCCAGTCCATATCAGGCCTGGCGCGCTTGCTAACTTTTTTAAGATCGATATTCATCTGGGTGTGATCGCCCCATTTTCCGAGAGACACAAAAGAAAAGAGACCAAAGGGGGTTGCTCGTGTTGCCATTCTAAGAACATATTTAAACAGACTGGAAATCGCCTGTTTTTTTCTTTTATCATCGAGTTGATCGAAATTACAAAGAGCTTGGTAAAGGGAAGAGGAGGCGACAGCGACTGCCTCGCGGATAGAAGGTCGGGTTTGAAATAACTCTAAAAGATGTGCTCCGGGGTCTTGAGAATCGACCAAAGCGTGGAACTCTTCAATGGGAAGAAAAGGTGTTCGCAGGAGAAAAAAAGGAGCCTCTTGAAAAAGAGGATCTTCTTGATTAGCCATCTATACGCCAACTTCCAGTTCTAATTTCAATATCGAAAGGACCGACTCAGTTGATGGCATCATCAGATTGGGCCGGATCTCTTTAGAAGCGTATTCAAATCCCATTTTTTCAATGGGAGGGACGACCCGGTGACCGTCGTTCTCTAGCACAGAGAGATTCCTCTGTACCGATTGCTTTTTCCACATGGAGAGATTCATGTTGGGAAAGAAAATAACATTTTTTTCAAATGTCAAAACCGTAGCCGTTAGTAAACTCCCCGCAAGTCCTCCGGCGACCTCTCCAATCACATTAGCAGTTGCTGGCATGACAATAAATAGATCGGCCCAGCGGGCCAATTCCACGTGGCTCATATTGTCTTTAGAAATGGGAAATTCACTCGCATAAATGCTTTCTGAAAACATCGAAAGAGTACTTAGAGGAATAAACTGAGTCGCCGAGTGTGTCATGATGATTTTCAGATTGGGAAATTCTGCTTTCAGTGCCGTGAGATGATCGGGCATAGAGAGTACCGCTAGAGAGCCTGAGATTCCGACTAACAAATGAGTTTCATGCATTGCTATCCTCCTAGCATAAAAGGTAATGTCCAAGAAGTTTGATAGTCTACTGAACTCAGAAGAGAAAGTAAAATTCCCGAAACACCATCCAGTAGACCAGCCTTTTCGACTTGAACCATTTTGAAAGGCTCATCTTGATTTAAGGTGAAGTTTTCCTTGAAAATCGGTTCGAGATCTTTGAATCCAAAATGAAAATCAGGATGATAAGCACTCAAGATCTGTTGGCGGATTTTAGGGATCCAACCTTTTAGCTCATCAGAGCCCGTATCATGTGCCATCATGGTAGCAAGTGTCAAAACACCGGCATTTCCATGGCAAAAAGAAGGGGCTCTGAGGATCCAAGACCCCGGAGCTCTTGTAAAAACCGATTGAAATGCCGAAACAGATAGATCTTTCACGGCTTTATCGTTTAGCGCTTTCGCAGCGAGATATAAACACCTGGCAATTCCTGCAGAACCATAACACCAAGCAGCGGGAGCTTGTTGAGAAGAGGACGACTTTTCATCCATTTCTTCTTCAAAGTTAACCCGAGTAGGCCAGTAAATATGCTCAGCGTCTACTTGTTTCTTGGCAATAATCCACGCTGAGATTTTTTCTATGGCCTCTTTTTGTCCTTGAATTGAAATTCCTTGAATCTGCGCAGTGGACAATAAGGCGAGCATGCCAGTAACCCCATGGGCCATTCCAAGATTGAAATTTCCCTTGGGGTACTCTAGGCGATCTTTTTCTAAAAACTGGTAATGGCTCGGGACGTACCATCCAGGGATACAGTGGGAGCCGATTTGGATATCTCGCGTTAACCCAATAGCTAGCGAGAGAAGCTCCTTAAGACAATCAAAAGCCTCAGCTGAATCCGTTTGCGTGATTAAATAGGCTCCAATTCCCGAAATTCCCGAAATAAGATCATAGAATTCCATCCTTGCCGGCAAACCGAGACGAATTTTCTCTCTTAAAGTGGGGAAAAGAAATGCGTTGATCTGTTTGATGAGATGTTGATTCAGGGTTGTCAAGAGACGTAAGTAACGAGTTTTTCTCTTGGAAGCGCGGTCTATGGCAACGCAAATCCCAGCAAGTCCTCCAAAAAGCGAAGGATCACTAACCCCTTCGGCTTCGATGGCTTCTTTGATTTTCAACACATACTGATGAGACATTTCATCCCAACGTTCATTGGGATAGCAATCATCGAGAGTGGCAAAAAATAAAAGAATTCCCGGATAACCGTGAGAGAGAGATAAAGCACCCCAAGGACTTTGATCAGTGGAAGGATTTTGATTTGACGGCTTACAGATTTGTTCAATGATCTGCGAAGGATTTTTCATCCTCATAGCAATCTCGTGAATCAAAGAGATACATTCTTCATCTGAGCTGTGCTCTAACTGAAAGTTGTTTTTTGTTCTCATAGAGTTCTCTTTTTAGTGATTTGCAACCGTAAATCATCCGCATAAAATGAATTGTTTTAGGGAAAGAGTAGGGCGAGCTATTTTTTTTTGCAACTCAGTTTTTGCAAATGATGATTGATTGCAAAATAGGTTAAAAATTTGCTTTTTTTCTTGAAAAAAAGTGTTAACCGGTTCACATTCTCAGGCAGCTTTCTTTTTAGAAGGCGTTTGATGAAAACTTCTTAACCAGCAGGTGTAGTATGACTGTAGATCCTGTTACCATGAAGGGTTGGAAAAGCCCTAGCGATAAAGAAAGTGAGAAGCAACTTAGCAGTTATGATTTAGATATCGAAGTAATTCCACGGAAAGAGCAGCCTCATACCTCTCCACCTTCACATGGATGTTCGGTGAAATGTGGTTCAGAGTTATGTTCGAAGGCTTGTCAGCATACTCATCTAGGATGTACAGTGGGTTGTCACTGATCAACTTTGGGTAAGAAGCGCCTTCGTTCATTCATTTTTTAAGCCGCTCAGGACGCCGCCTGAGCAGAGCTATGCGGAGCTGCTCGCCAGCTTCCTGTCCTCGTTCTGTATTCCAGGAGCTCTACTTTCCACCGCCAGTGAAAGTAGTGCGGAAGTGTACAAATTGCAGCAGGTAAAACACAACTCGCATAATCCGTTACTACTTACACCATTTAGTACACCCAATTGTTATGCAATGCTTGGTACAAAAAGCACTTTGGCAATTTAAAACTGTGTCGGCCTGTTGTGGTTGTGGTCTTTCTGGTGTAGGAGTTGTTTCAGTTTTTGGTGTGATTTTAATATCCAAATCATAGGGATCGACCTTTGAGGAAAAATGGTTTTTTTCATCAGAAATTTTAATATTGGCTTTCCAGCCTTCTATTGGGTCAAAAATTTCCATAACAACTCCTTGGGCTAAATTTCGGAGAAATAATCACAAAAAGGATGTTTTTATCCAAGCGATTTTTTTTAAGGCTGAGATTGTGGCCAAGGTGCTTTCGAGCTTTTAGGATATGAGATGTTTTTTTCTGAAGATATTTTTCAGAAATGCTGCTCAGAGTGTAGGTAGCAGTCACGGGTTGAAACTTAAAAAATCTTATTATTTTCTTGAAAAAAAATTCGGGTCGGAGCAGCCTCTTGCGCAACCTTTAAATTTAAGGAGGTGAATGATGGCTTTAGGACTTGTTGGTGGGTTAGATCTAACTCTAGGTATTGATGGTGCAAGCGTCGTTGGTATGTGTGCTACAAGCAAGGAGCCAGACAGGGATGCAGATCATGAAGGGTTTAACATAGACACTGAAAACTTGGGCAAGAGCTTGCAAGATCTTGTAGGGAAGGACCTCCGAATTGTTCCACGAGCTTTGTCGAAAATCACACTTAGTGATTGTATTGGCTCCATTAAAAAACTCGAAGATGTTACCTATGACGATAGTTCTCTCGATGCTCTCGTTAAAGGTAGTTGGAAGGCATTAAACTTAAAGCCGGTATCTGAATATGCAGACCCGTCGACGATTGATTATTTTGCAGAATATGTGATTACAGTTCTTCCTAATCGAGTACCGGATAATAAATATGATGCAATACAATCAGGTGGTTTGTGGACAGAGGTAGCCAGTACGGTCATTGTTGGAGTAAATAAACTCCGGTGTAATTTTAAGGGAGGGAAAGCTCAATTAGCGGTGATTATTGGGTCTTTAGCCATTAGTTATTTGGGAAAGAGATTTATTTCACAGCGTCAAAAATTTCCAAAAGAGCTTACCTATTTAGACAATCAAACTTTAGCCGCGATAAGAAGAAAATACACTCCTTTAATTAAGCGTGACGACATTATAAAAGAGGTCTTCAAATGTTGGGGAGCTACATCAAGAACAAACGGAAGGCATCCGCTATTAGTTGGTGATTCGGGTGTTGGGAAGACGTCCATTATGGCAGAAATTGCCCGTCGAATTGCCTTTGGAGTGGTACCTAACGGACTAAGAAAGCAAATGTTGGGGAAGTTAGTTTTTGGGGGAAATGCGTCTGAATTTCTCCCCGACAGTGCAATGTTCGGCGGAACAGATAAAATTCAAGATTTAGTCAGACGATTAAATCCTGCAAAAGAAAACGTCATTTTGGTTCTAGATGAAGTTCATGCTCTTTTCACAGATCAAAAAATCACCCAACTTTTTAAGTCAGTATTAGATCCCTTAAGCAGCAAATGGTTGCCTTATGTGCTTTGTGCAACAACTACAGAAGAGTATAAGAAATACATTGAAATAGACGCTGCACTCAGTAGACGATTTACGAAAATTAAGGTGCCTTCTCTCGATAGTCAAAAGGATGTGATCCCTGTTTTACAGCAGTTTATCTACAGTGAATTTCCAGAAACGCATATTTCAGATCAAGCTTTAATCAAAATTTACGAAGAAGCAAATTCCCTTTGTGATGCTTTTCCCGACTGCATCCAACCAGGAATTTCAAAGTCGATTCTCTCAGATTTGCTGGTGGATTTTAGGGAACATTTGGCGGGTCTAAGTGAAACAGATCAGGGAATTTTTGAAGCTTATGAAAGAGAAATGAAAGAATGTAGAGAGGAAATATCTCGTGTGTCCGATGAAATCAACATCACTCCCATCAACACAGTTCAACGTGACAATTTAGAAGTTCATATTTTGTTTCTAAAGTATTGCAAATTGGAATCAATCAAAACTAAAATGGATCAGTTTGTGGAACAATGTGATTTAGTAGAGTTCGATGATGATACTATCAGTAGTGCCGTTGAAGACAGAAAAAGTCAATTGAAAGATATAGGTGGATCAAAAGCAGATGTGAAAGAAGGCGTCGCATGATTGCTTTGATTTTGTATTAGTTTGTGGGCAGCCAACTTGTTAGGTATTTTGATGAAAATTAGTTAATCCAGAAAAAGGAGGTGTGATTTTGAACAATATAGCAATTTCGATAGTACAAGCATCGGGCAGTGTTATAACAAACTATGGGCCAGCAGTTGCGCAGGGCATAGTATTCGAGTCGACGAGCAAAACTCAAGAATTAGTTCTTGCGGCCAGCGGTGCAGCCGCAACCTTAGTGGGCTATAAGGTGTGTCAGGTAGCAACAGTTGAGAATGCGAAATGGGTTGGGGGAAAAGCGGTAGGAGCTATTCAGGGTGTTTGGAGAAGAAATACTCCCGAATCTTCAGATTCAGATACGGAATCTGATGCAGATTTTGACACGAGCCCTATAAAGCTGAAGGAGACTTTAAGAAAAATAAGAGATGAAGACCCTCAAACAGTTCATAGAACTTTGTCCAAAATTAGCTTTAATGAGCTCGTTGAATCAATTAAGAAATGTAAATCAGTTGACTATGATGATTCCAATTCTCTTGTAAATCTTCTTGAAGGTAGTAGAGTAGAATCGAATTTAAAACCTGCTTTTGAATATCCAAAACCGACGGTAGCATATCAATTTTCAGAAGATGTGATTGCGGTCCTCCCTAGTGGAGTCCCAGAAAATGGATTTATGGCGAGCAACAGACTCACTTATTGGACAGTAACAATTCAGACGTTTTTTCTTGGCATGGACAAGGCAAGCGAGCTCTTAGTGGACAAAAAAGCTAAGCTAGGTGCGTGTATTGGGTCTATTGCCGCAGCTTATCTTGGGAAGAGATTTATTTCAGATGTTCAGAAACATCCAAGGGAACTTAAATTTTTTGAAAGCAGTTACATTTTAACGGCTATAAGTAATGAGTCTTTATCATTACGTAAACGCAAATATTTACCATTGATGCATCGCGATGATGAAATTAAGAAGGTTTTCAATTGTTGGGCGGATACAAACAATGGATGTTGTCCTTTATTAATCGGAGAATCGAGAGTTGGAAAGAGCTTAATTATTAGAGAAATTGCTCGCAGAATTGCTTTTGGGAAGGTTCCTAAATCACAAAAAAAAGAACTGAGAGGGAAGTTGATGTTTGGTGGGAGCTGTGTTTCCCTTACTCCTAAAGATGAGGGATCGTTTAGAATTGAAGAGTTATTAAAACGCCTAAAACCAGCAAAGGAAAATGTCGTTATTGCTTTAGATGAAGTTCATGAGCTTTGCAAGTACCCTTTTAAAGGATTTTTGAAAACGATGCTAGATCCACAAAGTGATCACTATTTGCCATATATTCTTTGTGCAACTACTAGCCAAGAGTATAAAAAATATATTGAAAAAAATAAACCGGGAAATGCGACAAACAGACGGTTTACAATTATTGATGTTCCAGTTCTCAACAAAAAACAAGAAGTTGTTCAAGTTTTAATACAAGCTGTCTATAGCAAATATCCACATGCTGCTATTTTGGATCAAAATTTACGGAGCTTTTATTATTTTGCTTAGGATCTTTGCAAAAAATCATCTAAGCACGAACAGCCTAAGGTATCCCTTTC
>JAAKFB010000027.1 GCA_011065235.1 Chlamydiota bacterium
GACGAGCAGAGAGGAGTTTCAAAAGATTGTATTGCGCTTGATTGGTATCTTGATATTCATCTACCAGGATGAAATTCCACATTTTCTGATATTTTTCTAAGATTTCCGGTTCTTGTTGAAAGAGTTTGACAGTCAAGAAGAGGAGATCATCAAAATCAAGGGCATTGTACGATTGGAGTTTTTTCTGGTAGAGCTGATAGA
Source organism: Chlamydiota bacterium (assembly GCA_011065235.1). GTDB lineage: Bacteria > Chlamydiota > Chlamydiia > Chlamydiales > Rhabdochlamydiaceae > Sacchariniichlamydia. Next base: position 202 of record JAAKFB010000027.1, read on the forward strand.
TATCGGCCAATAGTTCATCATCGGGATTTTCCATGTGATTTTTGGCATGAGAAATTCCGAGCCGCATCGACTTCAACGTCCCTTTTTCATCTTTGATGTGCCGCTCTGCGAGACATTCTTTGAGGACTTTTTCGCTGTCATCTGCATCGAAGATCGCAAAATGATTTTTATACCCCAGAGATGAGATCGATTCGCGCAAGATCCGAGCCCCTAGGCTATGAAATGTGCATGCCAAAATGGCCTTTTGGGAGAGCTTTTGAATGCGCAAGCGCATTTCATCCGCAGCCTTATTGGTAAATGTGACAGCGAGGATTTCCGTTGAGGGGACCCCCAGATCAATCAAGTTAGCGATCCGGTAGGTGACGATCCGGGTTTTACCAGAGCCTGCCCCTGCGATGACGAGCATCGGCCCTTCAACGTGCGCGGCTGCTTTGAGTTGCTCTTGATTGAGGTGTTCCTGTAGTTGCATGGAGCGCAGTATACATCATTGAGATGGGGTTGGCTAGCTCACCACAGAGAAAAAAATAAAAAACCACAGGGCTCTGTGCCAGGCTGACGCCTGGAGATATCTACAAATAACTGCTACTCGTGATTGCTACGAGTCAAATTAAAAAATTAATCTGATCTTTGGAAGGGCTACCAGAAGACAGCATGGCAAACTCCGTTGCCATGTCCGGCGCTAGCGCGTCTTGAGCGACGATGGCTGCGGCAAATCGGTCCCTTCGCAAAGCGGGCCGTGCGCTGCACTGATCCCCCTTTGCACGGGCCCGTAGAGGATTTCGGAGCGGGTTTCTCCTTCGCGGATGCCTAGATGAAGAGAAGGTAGCAATCACCGGTTGAAATGAAATGCTAGTGTGATATACTAGAAGAGTAAGTGGATTGGGACTACCCGGTCGGCGCTAAGCCTCGAAGGAAACTTTGGGGTTTTTCGCTTTTTGGGGAAAGTTCTTAAGTCCATATCCTATTATAGATCCAGAGGGCCCTTTATAGAATTTATTTTTAAGGACCTCGAAGGCTCGATTAGGTTGATCTGGGCGAAGTTGGGAGAGACCTATAGGTCGCGCAGGCATATCAGCAAACTGAAGACCTTCCGAATTGATCTTTTTATCTACGATTATAATTTCGAAAGGTAGATTTTTTTTTAACGTGTTATCACCACTCCTAACTCTAATAAACTCTTCTTGTAATTCTCGATCTTCAGCGGCTCCTCTGGCTTCAAATATAATATGAGTTAAAAAATTGTCTTGATTTTGCTGTTTGAGTAAATAATACAATCTTTCCAATCCGAGTTCCATCGCAAGATGATAGGGATGAGATGGGCTATCGTACTGTTCTTGCAATTTTATTTTGTCGATAACTACAGCAACTAAGGTGAAATCTGCAGTAGATATCACATGCGTAAGTTTTTCTAAAAATCTTTTCCTAGATTCATTATTGAGCGCATTAAAATGCCCTTTCTTTTTTCGAATGTCATGCTCATGAAGGATTACCATATCATGACCGAAAGTCTTAAATTTCAAATTCATTAATTCTGGCACAATTTTTTCAGAATAAATTTTCTTGTTAAAGATGCAGAAAGATAAAACGAATATGGGATATTGATTGTCGATCGAAATTAAACCATGATCTCCACTCTCGTCCACGTAGACAACATAATCACTATACTTCACAAATACACTTCTCCAAGTTGAAGGAAGATAGCAGTTAAGGGTGAAATTTTTCTAGATGAAATTAAACTTGTAGGTGCAAAATTCAGAGAAAATCCTTTAGTGGATTATACTTCTCTGTGGTTACCTCGACTTTGCAACTTTTTGAGGCTGTTTGCCTCATCTATTTGCCCTGGGGCGTTCGACCGATGGTCGAACTAACGATTTATTTAAACAGGAAGGGGTTTTTAACCCCTTCCTGTTTAAATAAATCGCTCCAAGGGCAAATATCTCGAGGCCTTCAGTCCCAAAAAGTTGCAAAGTCGAGGTTAGAGGATTTCAGAGCGGGTTTCTCCTTCGCGGATGCCGAGATTGCCATATCGATGGTAATCGATGCTGAAGGCGATCTCACGGAGATAGTGGGTCAGCTCGATCCGTCCGCTTGCAAGGACGGGCTGAGAATTGAAGTAGGTCGCCGACTCGCTGGCGGCTTTTTCCATTTCTGGAGAGGGAAGTGAGAGGAAGCGGACTCGTTCAAAGGCCCCCCATTGAACTCGGGCGATAAATTCTTCTTTGATTTCTTCGGTGAATGAAATGTCATGAAGGGTTGTTTTCCATTCTTGGTCAATTTGGATGGGACATTCATTAGGATCATAGCTGAGTTCTAGATGGGTTTTACATGCCATGGCAGCGGCAATGATGCGAAAAACATCGAGGGGATCATCTTCTTTCTGGATCCGGAAACCCATTTTGGTGCGTGGGCGATAGGTAAGGAAATTATCTTGGCCGACGACTTTTGAGGAGTCGTGATTGCGAACAAAAATTTTGGCCCAATAGGCATAGTTGGCAGTGCTGGCAAACCACAAACCGAGCTGCTCGGAAGAGAGATCTAGGGAATCTAAAAGAGCTGCCAGTGCATTGATAGAAGCGGGAATGGGGGCTTTTTCTCTGGGAATCGAGACTTGTTTGATATGCATAAATTGGGTGATATAGTTAGGCCCCCCAGCCTTGGATCCATGGCCAAAATTGCTGGCTTTACAACCTCCAAAGGGTTGCCTTTGCACGATAGCGCCTGTAATGCCTCGATTGATGTAGCAATTTCCAGCCTTGATTTTTTTCATCCAGATTTGGATTTCTCGTTTGTCTAAGGTGTGGATGCCTGAAGTGAGGCCATAGGCAGTCCCATTAGCGAGGCGGATCGCATGATCGAGATTTTTTGCGCGCATGATTCCGAGAACAGGGCCAAAGAGTTCGGTTTGGTGCATGAAACTTCTCTCTTTCACCCCAAGCTTAACCCCGGGAGACCAGAGATGGGGATTGTTTGGATCGGGCTTTGGCTCGACAAGCCATTTTTCTCCTTTATCTAAGGTGGTGAGCCCTTTTTTCAATTCCTCTCCAGGTGGGCGGATCAACGGGATGACTTTTGATGAAAGATCCCAGCATGGACCCACAGGAAGGCTTTCAACCGCCTCTTTGAGCATCCGCTTGAATTTGGGATCGTCATAGACTTCTGCTTCTAAAATGGCAAGAGATGCCGCGCTGCATTTTTGACCTGAATGACCAAATGCAGATTGCACAAGGTCTTTGATGGCGAGGTCACGATCGGAGAGTCCAGTAATGATGAGGGCATTTTTCCCTCCTGTTTCTGCACAGAGACTGAGATTGGGACGCATTTTCATGAAAAGACGAGCCGTTGGGGTTCCCCCAGTGAGAATCACAGCATTGATCCGCTCATCCTTGATGAGTTGGCTGCCAATTGGATCGTCAACACAATTGACGAATTGGAGCACGTCCTTAGGAATACCCGCATCCCAGAAGAGATTGACCAGGATCCAACCAGAGAGAACCGCTTCGGGGGCCGGTTTGAAAATCACACAATTGCCAGAGGCCAAAGCACCGCAAATGCCACCAGCTGGGATCGAAATAGGGAAATTCCACGGGGGTGCGACGAGAATGGTCCCCATGGGGGTAAACGAAAGCTCTTTTTTGCGATCAAATTTGATTGCACTGCGCAAATAGTATTCAGCAAAATCGATGGCTTCTGAAATTTCGGCTTCTGTCTCATAGATCGATTTTCCGCCATCTTTCATCATGACGCCGATGAGATCGCTTCTTTTTTCACGCATTTGGCGTGCCACTTTGGAAAGAAGTGTACTGCGCTGCACAACGGTTTGATTTTGCCAGGAAGTTTCCGTCTCTTTTGCTGTATTTAGAGCGAAGTCGACATCTTCCCATGTAGCTAAAGAGTACTGATAGAGAGTTTGGTGAGGATTTGAAGGCTCGATCCCTTCACCTTTTTGCTCTCGATGGATTTCTTCTCCCGCAATAAGCAGGGGGAGGGTATCAAACGTTTTGCTTTTCCATTTTTCTACAAGCTCGCGTGCCCATTGTTGGTTCTGAGGTAGAGAAAAATCTGTATCGGGTTCTTGCTTAAAGGCCTGATCGATGGGCAAATGCTCCGGGGGATCAAAGCGATTCTGTGTTCTACGAGGCTGAGAACTCACAGTATCGACATCTTGGCAGGCTTTTGTGAAAAGAGCCACTTGCTCATCCCAGGCCTCTGTCCCTGGTTTTAAGCCAAAACTGTGTCGCAAGAAATTTTCCGGTCCAGTGTTTTCATCGAGTCTGCGGATCAAGTAGGCAATGGCACTTTGAAAATCTGCTTTTGTTGCGACAGGGCAATAGAGGAGAATTTCTCCGCTGAGTTTTTGAACCACGCGCCGCATATGGTCTGCCATCCCCTCTAACATTTCGAAGGTGACTTCATTTTCTACTCCGTTTTCAACGCGCAGTAGCATCGCAAAAGCGATATCAAAGAGATTGTGGCTGGCGATTCCGAGATGAACAGCATCGGCATGTTCGGGCTTGCACCCATAGAGAACCATCCGCTTGTAATTGGCATCGACCTTTGCTTTTGTCTTGTAGGGTGTTTGTGCCCAGTGGTGCAGGCTGGACTCTACTCGTTCCATCGCCAAATTGGCTCCTTTGACGATGCGTACTTTAATGGGAGCGCCTCCTCGTGCTCGTCTTTTCAATGCCCACTCGGTGAGTTCTTGAAAGACATTGTAGCTGTCGGGAATATATGCCTGCAGGACGATACCCGCGGAGTAATCTAAAAACTCTTCCTCTTCGAGGATTTTTTTGAATACCTCCTTAGTCAGATGCAGATCATGATATTCTTCCATGTCGAGATTGACAAATTTGACCACTTGCGAGCCATCTGCTCGCTTGAAATGGTGGGCTTTGGCTTTGTGATAGAGCTTACGCAAGCGATCTGCAAGCACTTCTATAGTGTGATCCCAGTCGAGAATATTGATCTGAGAGAAAATCGTAGAAATTTTGATCGAAACATATTCGACATCATTTTGCTCGAGATCGCGTAAATATATATCAAGACGATGGAGTGCCTCTTCTTCACCTAAAATGGCTTCTCCAAGATGATTCAGGTTGATTCGGACCCCTTGCTCTCTCCGTTTTGCCATATGCCTAGAAAGGGCATTTCTCTCTCCGGGCAAAATCACAGCGGATGTAGCTTCCCGAAGGGCCCGCGTTGCTAGAGGAATGAGAATCAAATGAAACGCTTTTCCAAATGTCTTGAAGAGTTTGAGTTGAAGCCTTTTTGACCAAGTGACATAGCGCGGAATCCCAAATTCGTTGAGAAGATAGATGAGTTGATCGGCAACCCGCTTTGTCCTGCGGGAACGAAAGCACTCATCCGTCATCATCATTGTGAATGCTTTTCCCCTGGGATCGCGCATCATCCGGGCGATTTCCCCTTGCGTCTTTTTTTCTTTTCGCGTCTGGATTCGAATCGCCTCTCTTAGCATCAAACCTGCAAGTTCAATAGCCTCTTTTTCTCGGGCTTGGGGACTGAGAGGCTTTTTTTGATGGCTTTCAAGCTTTTTCTGTGCTTCTAGAAGATATTTAGAGAGTTTATCAACCATATTCTCGGGATATCAAAAAAACAGTTTACTGCCAATGAAAATGGAATATTCTGTTCATTGACAAAAAGCAGGAAAAACGCATATACTTTAAAAGTTTAAACCCACAAGGAGTCAGATCGATGTCAGAGCCCAATATCAAGCCCCTTAGTAATCGCATCCTAGTCAAACGCTCAAAGGCAAATGCCTCCAAAGGGGGGATCTTGCTTCCCGATAGCGCCCAGGAAAAACCCAAAGAAGGGGAAGTTCTTGCCATCGGCCCTGGAAAAAGAGATGAGGATGGAAACATGCAGCCTCTTGAAATCAAAATCGGGGATCGCGTTCTCTTTGGTTCTTATGCAGGTACAGAAGTTCAAACAGACAATGTCGATGAAGAGTTTTTGATTCTTTCTGAAGATGAAGTTCTAGGCGTTTTAGTCACTCAATAATCTAGGAGAAAAGCACAATGTCAAAAATGTTAAAATTCCGCGAAGATGCGTTGAAGTCGATCCTAAAGGGAGTGAAAACCCTCTCAAAAGCTGTAATTGTCACTTTAGGACCTCGTGGTCGCAATGTCGTGATCAATAAAGGCTACGGCAGTCCTCTTTCCACAAAAGATGGGGTGACAGTTGCAAAAGAGATCATCTTGAAGAACAAGTTTGAAAACATGGGAGCTGCTCTTGTCAAAGAAGCCGCTTCTAAAACAGCTGACACTGCAGGTGATGGAACGACAACTGCAATTGTTCTTGCCGATGCGATTTTTACCGGTGGAGTGAAAAACGTGATCGCAGGCGCTAACCCTATGCTCGTGAAAAAAGGGATCGAAAAGGCAAAGAAAACTCTATGCGACGCTCTCACAGCTCAAGCCAAACAGATCAATAGTCCTGAAGAAATCAAACAAATTGCGACCATTTCTGCCAATAATGATGAAGAAGTGGGCAAAATGATTGCCGAGGCTATGGAAAAGGTGGGTAAAGAGGGGACGATCACAACTAGTGAAGCTAAGGGAATTGAAACCGTTCTCGACGTTGTCGAAGGGATGCAATTTGATAAGGGGTATAGTTCACCCTATTTCATCTCGAATGCTGAAAAAATGACCGTTGAGTTCGACAATGCTGTCATTTTAATCACCGACAAAAAGCTCTCAAATGCACGTGATCTGGTCCCAATTCTTGAAAAATTGATGGAAAAAGAGCAAAAATCCTTGCTAATCATTGCAGAAGATATCGATGGCGAAGCCCTTGCCACACTTGTCGTGCATAAGCTGAAAGCGGGAATGCCTGTCTGTGCTGTCAACGCGCCGGCTTTTGGTGATCGACGCAAAGCCATGCTCGAGGATATTGCCATTTTGACAGGAGCAACAGTTGTATCCGAAGAAGTGGGACTCAAACTCGAAGATGCCGGACTTGAAGTTTTAGGCCAGGCCAAATCAATTAAAGTCTCCAAAGAAGAGACGACAATCATTGGTGGCTCAGGGAATGCTCCCAAGATTCAAGAACGCGCTGCTCAAATCAGAGCCGAAATTCAAAATAGCACTTCTGATTATGACATAGAAAAACTCCAAGAGCGTCTTGCAAAACTCACAGGTGGCGTTGCCGTCATCAATGTAGGTGCAGCGACAGAGACTGAACTCAAGGAAAAGAAAGCCCGTGTCGAGGATGCACTTCATGCGACGCGTGCTGCAGTCATCGAAGGGATCGTCGCAGGTGGCGGGGTAGCGCTCATCCGCGCTGTCAAAACCCTCGATAATCTCAAGCTCAGTCCCGAAGAAATGATCGGGGTGGAGATTGTACGTGAAGCCTCTTATGCTCCCGCCATTGCGATTGCAACGAATTGTGGCAAGCAAGGGAATATGGTCGCAGAGAAAATCGCCGAGAAAGACGGTGCTTTTGGCTACAATGGACTGACAGATACCTATAGCGACTTGATCAAAGATGGTGTGATCGATCCCGTTCTCGTGACGAAAAGTGCCTTGATCCACGCGTGTTCAATCGCGGGAATTCTAATCACGATTTCGTGCATGATCACCGATAAGCCCGAGCCCAAATCGGAAGCAGCAGCTCCTCCGATGGATGGCATGGGAGGTATGGGTGGAATGGGCGGAATGCCTGGAATGGGAGGCATGCCTGGCTTCTAAAAATTGGAAATCCCGAGGTTTACTCCTCGGGATTTTTTTTGTCTCTTCTCTTTTTGCTGAAGAGCGCATCGAGCTGGTGTCGAATGGCGTTTGCAGTGCCGAGAGTTGTGAGCAGATGTTAAGAGACATCAAGGTCGTTGAATGCGATCTTACCTCCATTCAAAAAAAGCGTTCATTCTGGGGAAAAATTTTAGAAAAACTCCCCTTGCGCATAGACAAAGACGTAAAAAAAATCGTCTTCATGAATATCCCCCCAAATGCCCACCGCAACTTCAATCTTCACAAACTACCAAAAGAAAAGATGGTTCTCTTCATGTGGGAACCTCCAATACGGATGAGAAAGATGTACTCTCCCTCCGTCCAGCGGTGCTTTTCCAAAATTTATACGTGGAATGATGACCTCGTAGATAACAAAAACTATTTCAAGTTCTACTACCCACACAAAAGGCCGATGCTTGAGAATCTTCCCTCTTTCGAAGAGAAAAAGTTCTGCACCCTCATCGTCGGTGCAACCAGCGATAAATCGCGCCACCATCCCAATGAGCTCTATTCTGAAAGGATCAAAGCAATCCGTTTTTTTGAAGCGATCCAAGAGGAGGGATTCGAGTTCTATGGCCGCAACTGGGATCCTTCAGCATACCCTTCCTACCATGGTCCCGTTGAGGACAAACTGGCCATCAACAAGCAGTATAAGTTCACAATCTGCTATGAAAACTGCCGCGATCTTCCCGGTTATGTTACCGAGAAGATCTTCGATTGTTTTGCGGCGGGATCGCTTCCTATCTATTGGGGTGCGAACAACGTGGAGACGTATATACCCAAAGATTGTTTCATCGACAGGCGTGCCTTTTCCACTATGGAAGAGCTCTATACCTTCTTGAAATCCATGACTGCAGAAGAATACGAGGGGTACTTAGAACGCATCTGCGCCTATCTCGACAGCGATCAAGCGCAGGTATTTTCTCCAGAGCATTATGAGAAAATTATTCAAGAAGCGATCAGGTAATATCGGTAGCACAAAATTCTTTTCACATACAAAGCGCGTTTTGTGATGCTAAAGGACTTGATTAATACGTCCTTGATAGAAAAAAAAGGATCTTTATATTCAGGGCAATAACGCAGCAGCTCGAATAGGCGCCTCTGAAGCACCCTCGATTTTGAGGGGCAGAAGAGCTACCTAGGCCCCGGAAGGGGGACTTTGTCTAGATTGGTCAGATTGTCGACGATATATTTGCCCGCCCCTAAGAAGGTGTAGTGGACCGGATATTCTTGGTTATTTCCATCGGGGCTGAGGATGTCAATGCCGATGCCGGCGATTTCCCTCTCGAGGAGGAGCTGGGCGCTCTCGTGAGAAAATCCCGGATAGTGTCCATTTCCCTCGGAATCGATATTGCGGTAGAAATCGGAGGTGTCTCAGCGCTCTTGCCAGCCGGTATAGGCCACGACGAAGCTTTTGGGGGCGATTTTTCCATGGATTTTCTCGAACTGAGCGATATGGTCGATAGTGAGGAAGAAGTCGGGATGAGCCCCTTAGGTCACGTCGATGACATATAGGGGAACGATGAGGTTTTCAACGGGGATCGCTTCGATGGTAAGCCCTTCGGGCTTGAAATGGGCAGGGGCATCCATGTGGGTTCCAAAGGCAGAATTCATCTCATCGGGCAGGGGATGAAAGTGGGTTATGATGCGCTTTAATTTTTGCACTGTGAAAATTAGATTTTCTCGTGTATAGTATCTGTAGATTCTTAATTTAATAGAAGTATTTATGATTTCTGGAGTTTCAAGTGATTTATTTAATTTGTCTAGTTTTAAAGAACTTCTTCCCGATTCTGTGCATATAAAAGTGGTAACAGCTGGTTTAGTAATTCTGGGAACAACTGCCTATGGCATTCATCGATGTTTGAAATCCAGACAAAAAGAAATAGGAGCTTTTAATTTCCCAGAGCTGCCTCAAGATGTAAGAAATCAAATATACTTGATTTTGAAAAGTCCAGAAGTAATGAATTTGGGAAAAACCTGCAAGATTTATCACGCACGAGCACAAGAAAAAGACTTTCAGCAAGGCCTCTTAGCTCCAAAAATCCTTTTAGAAGAGCTTTCAAAAATGGATCTCTCTCCAGACGCAATACCTAAAGAATTTCATTACCAAATGGGTATGGCACTTGCTGATATTTCTCCAAGACTTGCCTTGAATTTTGTGAAGAGTTTATTTGACAATGAAAGACATCAACTTTGCCAAAAAATTGTTTTTAAATTGCTTACTGAAAATACAATAGAATCCAAGATATTAATCGAATCTATATTAGAAGAGATGCTTTTTAGAGATTTTTCATATTGTGCTGTAATAGATAAAGATTTTAAATTTCTCGAGAAGCTACATTCTCGCAATGTATGTCTTTCTGAAGGGAAAAGCATTTTAGAATTTGTTCGTGATTTAACAAAACGATTCGAAAAAGAACACAAGGAGAGATGTGCTTTTGCACATTTAACATTGGGACTTTTTAGCTTTCTAGATGGTAAACGGGATGTTTTTGAACCATTCATCGAACGCCTATCACAATCGTCCGGAATTGTCGAACCAGATGTTGTTAAGTCGATGGTTATAGGACTGAATGATTTTGAACAGGGAATGGAGGTTTGGTTAAGCGAGTGCGAGTATCCTTCGGAGGAAAAAGAAAGAGATGTATTAGAATTTTATTTCGCACAATCAACTTTTCGCAAAAAAGTATTCGGGAGTTTTCCTACTGATCTATTGGATGAAGTTAAAAATAAAATGGATGAATACATAGCTTCTCCTCAAATGGATTTTCAAAGTAAAATGCTTGCCGTGATTTTCCCTCTGGAGCATTGGTGGGAGGAAAAATACATTTTGAAAGTTCTAGGTTTTGAGTTTCCATTAGATTTAAAAAATCTTTTCTCAGGCCAATCTCAATCATCGATTCTAACTGCTTTACGAGATCAAATTTCATTGCCAATTGATGAAATAATGGTTGGTTCGTTTTTGTCAAATTTGCTAAATATAGGGAGCTCAAAACCGATTCTGGAAAATCCAATCGATTATTTCCAAAGTCATGATCCTACAGAATTTGATCTAGAATCAGCTGCCTATATTTGTGAAACTGCAAAATCTGATTTTTTCGACCCGATTGCAATGCTGAAAAAATTTAAAGTGGAACCTAAGCAAGAGCGCTCTTTCAATCCCTTTGGTAAAAAAGAATCTAAAAAGCCTGAGGCAGGAATCTCAGCCCTATTCTATATCAAGGCGTTGCAGCATTCCCCTTATAGAAGAGTACAGGCAGAGGCCAAGGCATTTTTCGAAAGCCTCGTTGATGACACTGCACTTGGACTCATTTCCCTTTAAACAAGGCATCGAGATAGGCCATTTTGTCGAAGGGGGGTATAAATTATTTTGCTCTTGATGTAAATAAGGAGAAGTGCCTAAACTTTCTACCATCACAATTTTAAAAAAGGCTTGTATTATGACAACAATTCCTTATTCTTCTATTGGTTTCCAGAACAATCTGGATCAATCTCAGAAGCAGTTTTGGAATGAATACCCGATTACTCTGACAGATTTAGAAAAAAAAGCTTATTGCTCAGATGAATCTCTTGCAATAATTAAAGGTCAAATTAAGACACCTTCAGAAATGGGAAATATCGTCAGAGTAAAAACTGGCAATGAAAAAAAACGCATTATAGACCACCTGGATATGCTGTTTAGAGAGACACTCAAGAAATATGAAGTCTCTCTTATCGAAGCAGTGCGTAAAGATTTGCATATCATTCGCTATTTGGAAGGAACTGAAAAAGAAAAGGTAACGAAATCTGCCTTAGGAGCAGGACTAACAGGTGCAGTTTCGGGAGCTGCAATTGGTTTTTGGTATTTTGGATTTGGCGCTATTCCTAGTGCGATTGTTGGAGGTTGCGTGGGCGCATCTAGTGGCCTTGCCGGTGGCTGTTACAATGTATACAAAGAAAAGAATCAAAATTGTTGTCTTAATAGAAAAGCTTGGCTAGCAACAATTTCATCTGATGAAAAAGCAAGACTAAATTATTCTCGATTAGTCTTAGGTAATGCAGCAAAATTGATTGCAAAATCGATTACAGAGATAAAAGAAGGAAGCGAGAAAACTGTTGATCAAAGAGAAGAATTGAAGAACATTGCTGCGGTATATCGAGCGATGTTTGGGGAAGAACTATTAATAGACTCTCGCCCTGTTTCAGAGTTTTTTATAATTACGGAGCTTCTTACAAATACAAACTAAAAGGGTGACATATGACCGATTCAATTTCTTCAACATTACAATACGTTCAAATCTATTGGAAGCAATTTGATGAAAAGATAGACAACAATCTTAACTCTATTATTAACAATGTCGCTTTCAGTCTTTTTAATAAAGAAACATCAGAAGGACAAAAAAATAAAATCAAGCTGCTTGGCTTTGCTTTATTGAATAATCTTGTATGGAAAAATGATCTAAAATTACCTTATTCGCATGCTCTAAAAATCATAAGCATATTGTTAACAATGAAGGGTATTTTTATAAATTCTCGTAAAGAATATCAATCTAGTTCAAAACTAGATTTGCAAATACAAATGGCTTCTGTAGCTTCAGATGTAGGACTGACCGTTCTGTGCCTAAATGTAAGTCCTTTTGAAGATACCTACGTGAGGTCTTTAGCAAAAGGCAATTTAAGTTTTCCCGTCATCTCTGTTGCAGCGGTGATGAGTATGCCTTTCATAGTAGTTAAAGTGAGAAATGCTTGCAAAAACCAACCCACTTCTCAAAGACAAAACAAAATTGAAGAAACTATCGAAGATGAAGATTCAGCGCAAAGAGAGAAAAATGTTTTCTCTCGGTATTTTCCCCCATCGAATTGGAAAATTACTGTATTTAAGCTGGGTGACTTCGTAAAACGACCGTTTTCCACTCAAGGAA
>JAAKFB010000028.1 GCA_011065235.1 Chlamydiota bacterium
GGGACTGATCCATCTTCCAATTTCTGGATCATAATATCTGCTGCCAATACAAATAAGTCCCGTGTCTTGATCGATTCGGTTTCCACGGTACCTCCAAGAGTTGCCCACAGCAGATTTCAAAATCTCTCGACCACGGTTGTTTGTGATTTCTTCTTGTCCAAAAGCGGAGTATCGATAACTTTCTACGATCTTGCGTCTTTCAGGACTGATTAGACATGCTACATTACCTTGCAGATCATAAACTGGGACATAGGTCTCTTTTTGGATTTCAAAAGAAATAAAGGGGCCCGGTTCTGGATGATTTGGATTGCTAGGAACTCTAAGTTCTACAATTGTGCCTTTTTCATCAATACAGCCAAGTTCTGTTTGTCCTAAGTAAAAGTAGCGAAATACTCGCGCTTTGCCTTTGCCTTCGATCTTTTGGGATAATCGCTTCCCTTGCAAATCATACGCAAATGCAACACTTGTTTGTTGAGGGTCTTTAACCAAGATGAGTTGATTAAGAGCGTTATGCTCAAACAACCACGTTTCGTCATTGACAGTTTTGGAAGCAAGATTTCCACTTTGATCAAATGTATAAGACTCATCATCTGCTTCAATAATTTGGTTACAATCATTTACTTTGTATGAAGAGTTGTCTTTTTTGAGACGATTCCCAATGGAATCGTAAGAATATCTATATTCGATTTCTCCTTTCTCATAGATGAGTTGAGAAAGAGCATTGTAATCGTAGGTGGTGACACTTTTTTCATCATCCAGAGATGTTTCTCGTTTTTTAACGTTGCCTAGAGGATCGTAGTCTCCTTCGGGAATTGTATCTTGGAAAAAATCTGTCGTGATGCTTGTTCTTCTGCCAGTTGGATCCCAGGTTTGGCTTCTGCCTCCGACATGGCCAGGGAGAATTTCTTCTAAGATATTCCCCATGAGGTCACGTGAGAAGACTCTAGAGTGGTAGCTCTCTTTTTTTTCTTTGGAAAAACGAGTGGTTCTTTTCACGAAAGGGCCCTCGTATTCATACTCAATAAAAGATCCGTCCGGTAATTTGATGGATTTGATCAGTCCTTCTCCATCAAAAGTACAGCTTAACTGATAGGACCCGAACTCATCTTTAATCTTTTCTGAAATAAGGTGGTTATTTGGATCAAATTTATAGCCGAGAGCATAAATGGATCCTATTTTGATTTCAGTGATGTTTCCTCTGTCGTCATAGGAAAGTTTATGGGCTACTTTTTTTTGAGCAGAACCATCTTTATAAGAAACTGATTTTACTCTTCCAGCTTCATCATATTGATAAGTAATGGGGGTTTTAGATCCAGGATTAAGCTTGCTCGATACATCTCCATAGGAGTTATAACTGTAAGAGACTGTTTTTTCCTCTAGAGTCCCTTCCGCTAGGGTTATAGCTTGAAGATTGTTACCTGAATTGTAAGACTTCTGAGTTCTAAAAATTCTTGATACATCGCTAGATGGGATGACCTCATCTTTCCGCAGAATTTCATTTCCCAATGCATCAGGAATAAATTCTGACTGAGATAGAACTTCTCCTTGCTTATTTCTTCTGCAGACTTTGACCAGGTTATTTGCAGGGTCATAAATTTCTTCAAGTTTGTTACTTAAGGGATCAATTGTAATCTTTTTAAGAACTCTTTGCCCCCATTCATTAATGTATTCATCTTCGTAACTAATCTTTGTAACCTGATTAAGAGCATCTGTTATTCTATAGAGGCGGCCAAAGCCATCATAATCATACTTTTTAAGTATGCTCTCCTGATTCTGAGGATACCCGATAACTTCTGTGAGCCTTCCAGCCTTGTCGTACGTCTGTTTCGTTTTTAATAGAATTTTCCCGTCAGAATCTTCTGTCCGTTCTTCAATAACGTTGCCTTGAAGATCGTGCTTTCGAACTTCAAGAGTAAATATGTTTGGAGATTTCCACTTTTTTATAGTATTTGCTCGTCCAAGCGCATCATAAAAATACTCCACTTTCATAGAGCCTTTGCTAAGCGATGCAAGACGACCCGCGTCATCATAGGAATAGTTTGTGGTATTGTCATCTTCATCCTCTTCTGAGGTCATATGAAAAGCATCATAGTTATAACGAGTACTACTTAGCCATGTGCCGGACTCCTTTTTACTTCGTCCATAATGTTCAATGTGATCTAATCGACCCAAGTAGTCGTATTCAAAAACTCTGACCGTTCCATCTTTACTGCAATGCCTGTGAAGGCTACCTTCTAGATCATATTTGAAAAGCTCCAATGAACCATCTGGGTATTGAATTTTGATTGGAGTGCCTCGCACAGTGTTCGATTTTTGCGTGAGAGCACTATGTGGATCTGAGACTGTAATTACATGATCGAAAAGATCATATTGATATGTATAGCGCGGTTTGAAAGTAGCATTTTCTTCATCTCTTAATTCTGGATAGGTGACCGTTTGCAAACGGCCGAGATCATCATGAGTATAAGTGGTCTCATTGCCGAATTTATCTCTCCCAGACAGTTTGTTCCCTATTGCATCGTAAGAGGTGTGCATCTCAAATACATGGCCATCAGCCTTCTCGGCCGTATAGATGAGTCTGTTTTTTAAATCATAGCCATACTCAAAAGAAACTCCTGTAGCAGAATGCTTCTCAGTAATGAGATTGCAATTGGCATCATATGAGTAATGTTTTGCATTCCCAGTCGCATCCGATTCCATGGAAAGGAGACCATTCTCGTAGATTTTTCTTAGGGTATATCGATGATCCCCATTTACATCATAGACATCTTGCTGGGTGATATTTCCCTCGAGATCAAAATGATTCACTATCTTTTTCAGAAGGATTTCTTTTTCCGTTTTGGTATCAAGATATTTCTCTTCGAGGATCTCTGGAGCTCCAGCGTTTGGGAGTTCCTTTTTTGGAGTCATTTTGGTAATGAGTCTTTTGTCAAGATAATAGGTTGATTTGGAATCAACTTCATCCCCATCATCGACCATAACTCGAGTCAAGGCCCCATCTTCATTATAGTTATAGAACCATCGTTTTTTGCGATAATCGTTATCTAAAATGGCTTTTCTAAGGAGGATGTTTGTCCCTTTTTTATAACCAAGCTGAATTCCCGAGCCTTTGGTATCCTTTTGATTCACGACATCAACATTCTTGTCTGTGGAATAGGAATAAGTCTTTACGTGACACTCTTGTGTGTTATCTGGAATGCCGTCTTGATCTACCACTAGTGGGTGTGAATTGGCTCCTGTGAAATTGCCATATTCTCTTTCTTCAAGAACGTTACCTTTGTCATCATACGAGAGCATTTTTGTATAAAATACATTGCCAGATCCATCCTCAATGGATGTTTGAATCAAATTGCAAAAATCTTTGCTTTTTCCCCATTGATTCCTTTGGACTCGATAGATAGAGCCATCAAGGTACTCCTCGATGCAAATAAGCTGCAGGTCTTCGTTATAGCGATGAATGTTTTTACGGTTGGATGGCCCTTGAATTTCTGTGAATCCGCTTCCATCAGATTCGAGGCTATAAATGAACTCTGTGCAAGCTATTTCTGTTTTACTTGCTGGAGTCGATACTGATCTCACTTTGTTTTTGTTTACTTTGTCGACATAATAGTCGATTTCTGTAAACCTTCCTTCTGGAAGGTCTTTTTTTGTCAAAAACGGATGGTTATCAACTACCCGATATTGATATTGCAATGAAGATTTATGAGAACGGATCACCTTGGTCAAAAGGATTTGGCCAGAGGAATCCTGCTGAAATTGATAATCAGCTGTTTGATTATCACTTGTGTCAACATGAACTGTTTCCCCATATTGAATTGTGATCCAACTTAAGATTTTTTTTTCCCTACCATTTGTCATTTTTATGAGAATAGGGCGGCCCTGATCATCATATTCATAGAATATCTTATTTCCACTGGGAAGAACTTCTTTCTCAAGAACATAGAAATTGGCTGAAGGATGTTTTACGTGAAATCTTTTGCCACCAGAACTGAGATTCAGTTCAAAAATATTGTCCTCAGCATGGAAATAGAGTTCATTATTTTTTTGGTTTGTCCATGCATGAATATTTCCCCTAGCAGTATTAGCCAGGCAAAAGACCTGGTCTTCAACATCAACTTTAAATAGGGTTTTAGCTTTAGGATTGGTAGTGCTTTGCCATCCAACATATGTGAGAATACTCCCTTCAGTCGTTCCCACGTTAACATAAGTTCGATCAAATTTCTCATCAGCAGTAGAATAGGTTTTCTTCTTTGGGCCTTTTTGAACTGACAGAACAGATTGGGGGTAAAAACGCCATCCCCCTAAGTTTGTAACTGTCACATTATCGTTGCTGGTATAAAATCTTGAAAGGATCAAGGGGTCAGGCCCAGAGACAATGAGATCGATCTCTACTTCAGAATAATCTCCATGTATTGTGCTTACATTTTCGACAATGCTTGCTGGATCGCCTTCCTTCGAACCTAATAAGGTAATGCTAAAATCGTTGGCAATCGCATTTTGAAAAACGAAGAAGCCTATAATTAAACTAGCTAAGCTTATACACTTCATAACACTATGCTCTTAGTTGTTGAGTAATCCCTTTTGGACTTGATTGAAAAAGTCGGTATAGGCTTCTTCTTCCAAGATTTGATGGATATTGACAACACGTCCCAAATTATCAAAGACCCGAACGAGTAAATTGATCCGGACTTTGGTGCGCCCCTGCTCCTCTGTGATGTTTGAGGTGATTTCTACAACAGAGTGTTTCTTCCAACGTGCATTTTTTCCAGAGAAGAGATAGGACCAAAATTTTGAAGAAAATTTCTCGATATTTGTATCGAGCTCTGCTGTGATCACGCCCAACTCATGGCTGATGTTTTTGACCATGTATCCTTGGTCTTGGAGAACAGCAATCACCTCTTTCGAGACTTTTTTGGCCTCCTGCCCAACATATGTGCGCGTTTGCATAGTGCGCACGCGCATTTGCGTAACAACAGTGTCTTCTGAGTGACGACCACAACCGGTAAATATAACGAGGATAAAAAGAATTAAGATGCGCAAAATGTCATTCCGTAAATTTTTTCAGGTAAGCCTTGTTCTAAAGCAAATGCAGCTTTTCGCATTGTGTTTCGCGTCTGCATGTTCGTGTCGACTAATAGTACAATTTGATTGATTATGTTGCACTTTTTTTTCAGAGAAAATGCAGGATACGGTTTGAGGTTTCGCCTCAAAACTGGTTGGAAAGGAATACTGAGCAATTTGGCAATTTCTTGCGCGATGCGAAAGTGGGGATTTTGCATGTGATTGGGAACGGAAATGATCGATCCAAACTGAGGGAAATTCAGCTCATGTATTTGAATGACAAAATACGCTGCGATGTCTTTTGCAAGATGGGTCTGGCCACTAGAAAAGACATTTTCAATGCTTCTAGCTGGACCATAGGCATCAAAACAGCTCGCCAAATGATAAAAAGGATGTGAAATTTTCCGGCACGGTTTGCAGATACCTGTGACGAGGGGGATTTCCGCAAAGCATTTGATGCAGTGTCCCTCTGCAGAAAGCAGTGAAAAGGTATCGAGACACTGCCCGCACAGTGTCCCCTTGCCTTGGAAGAGGGTTTTGCAGTGGAGACATTCTGGAGAGTAAAGAATGTCTAGTAAGCTCATCGAATGTTGAGTTCTGGCTCTTCCCAAGTGCCTCGCACTTTCAAGGATACGGGTGATGTAATTGTCTTGTTAGACTTTTGTTTCACTTGCAAATCGATGAAGAGATTGCCATCGAAATCGAGATATCCCATGACCCCACTTCGTGGAGGGATAAATTCAGAGCGATTTTGATCACTCATGACACTATGTATCTCGCGCAAATAACAGCGTCCATTTTGAATCACATACTCCATTTCGCCAGAAGCGGGAACAAAGAGGGATTCCTCTAGTCCCATTTGCTCGAGTACTTGGCTTGGAAGGGTCTTTGGAAGGTGCCTTTCTCCTTTTTTAGAGGAGTTTGTGAAGCGCAAATTACCCGTTGCAGAAATGGTCATCGGATTATCGAGTCTGCCACGCACATCTTGGAGGGTTGCACTTTTGATGATCAGAGGCGTGATGGGTTTTTCTGGTCCTCCCATTTTGTGCAGGAAGCTGGGCTGAAAGCCACGAATTTCAACGAGGGGGAATGAAAACATCCACCCCGGTCCACTACGCATTAAAGCCCCTTCTCCAATCCACATCTTGCCTGCATCATCTGTCAAATCGAGATTTTCAATCGTGATCTGGCCAGGTTCGACTTCAATTTTTGCCTCCAATGAGCGGACTTGATACCCTCCGCATTCAAAACCATTTCCTTTCAACTGCCCCTTGAAGGACCAATCAGAGAGTCGTTTTTGAGGGGTAAAAACCCCATCAAATTGGTAGCCTCCCCCTGCCTTCCACTTTGTGATATAGGTACTGAGAGGAAGATCAAAAAGTTCATCAAACAATGAAAAATCGAGTTTGACAACTCCTTTTAGATCTTGTTTGCCATGTTTCTTGAGATCGGCATTCAATCTTCCATAGGAACCTTTAATCGTCTTAAAATGGAGCCCTTCGAGGTCGTACTCTGCGTCAAAGGTCAATTTTTCATCCGTCCCGAGAGAGAGTGTTCCGGCGTGATTTTTCCACTTGAGATCGACATCGAGTTTGCCTTTAGTTCCCTCTAATGCGCCTGTAAAAAGAAGTGCCCCATTTTCCATCCCAAGATTGGCATTGCCCTTGAGCCCTTTGCAAATGCGAAAATCGCGGAGCAGATGCGGCATCGCTCCCACATCAAAAAACTGATTCAATTTCTCTTCCGAGATGTCGAATGCTATCTTTCGAGCAGTTACTTTGCCATTTGTATGCTCAAAATGGTCGATTTGGATTTCAGCCCCATCTCCCGTAAAATCGAGATCAGACAGGATAAAGCCCCCATCTAAAGAGTATGCGATTCTTAAAGGATGCGTTGCTTTTAGCTTTAGCGGAACTGGAGTTTTCCACTCGACTTCCAAATTGAGGTCGCTGCGAATGCCAAAACTTTGAGTGCTTTGGGCCAAGTCGATGAAAAACGTTCCTGATCCCTGAAGAGTAGTGTCCCCGCGGCTCACCTCGAGGAGAGGCAAGATAAAACCCTCTTCACAGGGGGAGAACACAGCCTTGCACATCGTATCATTCACTTGAAGGCTTTCAATGCAATATTCTCCCTGCACTTTTTTGCAACGCATGTCAAATTGCTCACCTGTTGCATGTAAATAGGCTACGTCTGCCAGTGGATCCCAAGAAAATTGGACCTGCAAATCTTTCGATAGTTGGTTAAGTGATAATACCCCTTCCCATGCTTCATTATTTGTTCCCTTAAAGTGCGCAAGTGGCAGCTTTTCATCAAAAAGTGAGAAGTCACACGTCTTTGGATCAAATTGAGAGACCTCAAGGCGATATTCTTTGTCTGTTTGCAGGGCGAGATTTGCAGTGAGGTCTTTGAGAGCAAATGTATCGGTGAATGAAAAGTCAAACTCTGCTTTTTTCAATAATGGGCTCTGCTGAAAAACCACATCAGCATGAGAAATGTGGCCTTTCACCTGATTGGGAAGAAGAATCAATTCCCCATCGAGCTCATCGAAAAAGAGCCCATAGCGTCTTTCGTATGCCATGGCTTTGCGAAAGGGGATTTTTCCTTCAAATGTGTGGGCATTCACATCATAGATGAACTTGGCCCGCCCCGCTGTTTTTTCCTTTTCTCCAATCGCATCCGCTTTTAAGTCCAGAAGGGGGTGCTTGGAGAGAAAGTGGTCGATTTGAAGGGCAAATTCCACTTGTTTTCCATCATACGAGGTGAGAAGATCGATATCTCCGTAGAGTTTGAGATCTTCTGCCATAAGATGCACAAAAGGTCCGTAGAGCAAGTAGGAAAGTTTCTCTGAACGAGCCCACCCCTCTTTGATCTCTTGCATGCTGCCAGGAAATGGCCTCTTGCTTTTGAAACCGAATTGGATCGATTCATTGAATGGCAAAAACTCCACCGATGCCAAGGTTTCCACTTCTTTGTTCCCAAACACAATTTTGGTCGATAGATGGGCAAAATCATCGGGGCGGTATGCGCCGTAGGCTTCTTTCATCTGATCCGAAATAAATGCAAAGAAATGTGCAACGGGTAGATCAAGTTCAAAATTGAGCTCCTCAAAAAGACGTCCCTCTCCCTTCACATGAGAAAAAAAGAGCGGCTCTACCCCTTTTGAAAGGGCGACGTTCTCACCGAGGAAGTCTTGAATTTCAAAGTGGGAGAGATTTCCCTTTTCAAAAACCGCGATGAGTTTTCCGCCAAAGCTTCCCTGCTGCACTTCCCACTCTTTGAGCCTGGGCATGGATTTTGCAAAATAGCCTTTCAACATTTCCACTTGCCCAGGAAGAAGATTGCTCGCTTCGATTTGAACGACTAGGGATTCTTTTTCTGGGCGGCAAATCGAGAGAAACGCATCGCACATGGTCCCTGTGGCGTCGTTGAGATTGAGGCCAAACTCGAGCCAATATGCATGATCTTCATGCATGGCCCCTTTTCCTTCTAATTGCAGCGCAAGAGATTTTTCTTGGCCCGCAAGCTCTCCTTTTAAACTCAAGTTAGGGTCTTCGTGAGGATCGAGAACCAGCTTGCCCTCAAGCTGCGTCACAGCAAATTTTTTGCCGAATGAGACATTGCCCTTTTCAAGAGAAAGAGAACATTGCATCTGTTTCCAGACGGGAAGTCCCTCCTGGCGACCTCCTTCGGGATAGGTCAAGTCCCCAGTCAAATTCCCCAAGTGAAGGGCTAGTTGCATTCTTGGATAATGAACTTCGAAATTTTCACACGTAAAACGGCTCGAGACCTCGTCGATGTGACCATCTTTTTCAAAAATCACATTCGCACGCATTTCCACAACCCCTTGGGCCTCTTCAAATCCACAAAATTGCTCGGGAAATGCAAAAGCTGCCAAATGCAGGAGGCGTTCGCTTGGAACTTCTTCGACAACTAATTGAGAGATTAGCTGGTCACCGCGCATGTGAAACTGGACAACGAGAAAAGGGTGCTCGATAAGCCCAGGATCATGGGACACCAAAAGCGTTCCGATTTCGTGTGTTTTCTCTCCATTGCGAAATTGAAAGTAATAACGCTGCTGATCGAGCTTTAGAACTCCATTTTGAACGCACGTGTTCATCCCATATTGCTTCATAGGGATAAGCAATTGACTCCAATTTGCAACCTTTAAGCGATAGAGTTCAATTAACCGTTTCGGATGCATCAACACTTCTTGAAAATTGAGTTCAAACTCGGCGTGATCCAAAGCCAGTTCTATCCGCTCTTTGGTGACGTGCAATCCTTGGATGCACACCTTTCCCTCTTTGGCAGCGATTTTTTCATAGACCAGTGTTTGACCAAACGCGCTTTTTAAAAACGCTTTGGTCCCAAGCACCAAAAACTGATGTCGAAAGACAAACAGCGCACCAAAAAGGACGATGACACATGAGAAAAAAACAACTGCTTTGCGTTGCATTGCAATCCCCTATATTTAAGAAGTCAATTGAAGATATTGCTGGTGATCGAGCAAAGTGTCAAGTTCTGATAAATCAGAAACCGCAATTTTAAAGAGCCAGCCTTCTCTTTCAGGAGAAGAATTCAATATGCTGGGGTCATCTTTGACTCTTTCATTGACAGCTACAATCGTTCCAGAAATCGGACAATAGATATCGGCGGCTGCTTTCGTCGATTCTAAGACGGCGATTTCACAGCCAGCGTCCACCTTTTCTCCTACCTTGGGAAGTTGAATAAATACCACCTCTCCGAGTTCTTTTTGAGCATGGGTTGAAATCCCTACGACTCCGATTTCTCCTTCGATGGCAACCCATTCATGCGAATCTGTATATTTCAAGCGTCCCTCATCTGTAATGAACTCCATAAACTGGGTTGTTTTTCTATCATAAGATAATCGGATGAGAGGGTAAAGTGCTGAGGATCGCCCCCGACGCGATTAATCCGATAGGAAAAACCTAGTCGATCAAATGCTTTAGGATCATACCCGTGCAGGCATTCTGAGGGAATCAAAATGTTGAGAGTATAACGCGCTGTGCGAAAATCCCCTTTAACTTCGATTTTTTCGGGGTCGCAGAGTTCATGGCGATCTTCTGTTCGAAACGCAGTCACTTCCCTTGCAGAAGTTCCCTCAATCATGAAATGATGACAAAACTTAGTCAAAAATCCTGCCGATTTCAAGTCGCGGGTATCGATGAACAATTCAATCCGATCTTCTTCTTCAAAGGCTTTATCAACCACCATTTCAAAAGCAAGCCCCTTCTCTGACCATCCCATGAATACTTTGGCAAAAGAATTTTCAAAAAGGAGCTCAGAGAAATCGGGAAGGAGGTGCCGTTTGCCAAGGGGAGCTTTTTTCAAGTCGAGTGACATGCTGAAAAAATCGATCGGCAACATTGCAGAGAGCTGATCGAGTGTCTCTTCCACTTAAAGCCTCTTGAGAATTTTAGTCATGAGCTCTCTCTTTGCATCGCGTTTTAGGTGCTCTTTGGCATTTGCGATTTCTTCTAAAGAAGCAGAGACCTCTTCTTGATCCAAAAGTTGATAAAAGCCTCCTTTTTCCACGGGAGAAAATTCTCCAATTTCGAGGTGAAGGCGATTTTGTGCAAGCTGTTCTTCCCGCTTGTCGAGTGCCCAAGGCCCTTCTTGCACAAAGCCCTCGGGATTTTTGCTGAGCTCATCGCGCATAGCATGCAATACTCCATCAAATCGGTGATGGGCGTAGTCATCCAATTCGTCGATCTTGGCATAGGTGCCGATCGCTTGTAGAAGATCTGCGTAGACTTTCGCTCCCACTTCTTCTTTCACCTCATCGAAGGGCTCTTCAAACCCAAGAGAGGGATAAGCAGTGGTGAGAAGGACATCGAGAATTTCTTCCATCTCTCCAGTGCGATTTATCTCGTCAAATGAAACCAGGTGCCAACCTTTTCCCTTTTCAAGGACACGGATCGAATAAAACGTCTCGCCATCTGTGCTGTATCGGGCAAGAGAAGGGTCTTCGTTTTCTAGCAGCCCTAAAAAATGGGCTCCAGAAAGGGTATTTTCCTCATCTTTTAGTCGCACACTGAGAGTGCGCCCTTTGAAATTTGCTTCCATCAGCAACTCATCAACGAGCAATGGATTCTCATCGACAAGAGCGTTGCGAGCAAATTGATCCACTTTAAAGCGGGTGAATTCATCAAGGTTTTCAAGGGCTGCCATCCGCTCTTCCAAAGTGTTCCCCACATTTTGTGATAATGCAGGGAAAAGCCCTTGCAATTGAACAAAATGCTCTGCATGCGCTTCCCATCTCCAGGTCTCCTTCAGAGAAATGCGGGCAGCTACATCTCCTTTAGAAACTGTTGCTATTTCCACTTTAAATGGTTTGTAGGCGAGTTGTGGGTACACGTCCATGATTTCCTCAACTGCGCGCATTTGTGTCGGCAATCCAAGATAATCTCCATCATGAGTGATTTCAAGATAGCATTGGAATTTGAGCATTTCATCAAAAGAGCTAAGTTGCAGTGCATGTGGGAGACGATAACGACAGACTCGATTCGAAGGCTTTGCAAAGCGCTTAAACTGATCTAAGGCGAGACTATCTAAGAAAACCGACTCTCCCACCTCATGGAAAAAGCGGCAAAAATGGAGCACATCACGCCAATGATCGACGGCAACAGCTTCATCGAGACCAATATGGCTGAGTTGCGAAGAGAAATGCTTATGCGCATCTTCTTCAGAGGGGTTGCCATTTGGCATGAATACCTTGATTCCCCGATAAACATTAGAAAGGAGACTCACATGTGCTTCCCCTTTCGTCACCTTATATCCCTCTTCCTTTGCAATGCATGCTGCATTCAAAATGAACTTTCCAATTTCTTCCACAAATTTGGCACCAAACCAATCTTCGACCGATTGGAAGCCAAAAAGAGCGACATTTGCTTGAGGCAAGCCCGGATCGGGTCGCACTTGTTCATTTTGTTGCTGCTGATAGTAGAGCATCTGGTGCAAAAGAGGGGGTGGAAATTGCGCTTGAGCGTGGTAGAGCTTAAACAGAAGAGCGAGCTGTGCTTTAGAAAACTCCTCAGGAGCCTGCTTCACCTCTTCTAACAGGGTATTGATTTCGGGACAAAATTGTGCCCACACATTTTGCGCGCTGATTGCCAAGGCATAAGGATGTGTATAGGGAGCATAATTTTTGACCCGCTTCCACTTTTCTTCCAATTCCGACTCGAGTTTTTCAATAAGGTGTTCCGCGAGCATTTCTCCAATACCAGATAGAAGGATATCCTTGTGAATCACGCTATCGTTGAGCAAATTCGCTGTCCGCCCCCCTTCTTCAATCCCGTGTTGCAATAGGCGAATCAATCCGTGAAGCCTTTGCTCTTTCAAAACGGAACCATCGACGAGCTGGCCGATTTCACGATCGACGACCTTGTCGCCCTTCATGATGGCGCCAAAAGCTCCAAAAAAGGAAAACGAAATGACGATGAAAAATGTCACGATGACAAAGAAAAATTTTTGGTACTTACGAAAAAATCCAAGCATGGGCCTATCCCGGGGTATTGAAAAACGCCCATCATAACCTTTTTACATGTTTTTCATCCAATGCCAAGAGCTAACTGCAGAGAAAAATAAAGCCTATACTTCTAAGGATTTTGAGATGAAATGCTGGAAAAAAACCTTCTCATAGGGCCCGTAAAGAAATAACCTGACAATCCTCGAGCAGGAAAACGGTTCAGATCTTGAGGATTTTTCCGCAGTAGATATTCCTGCAATATCTACAAGGGAAAATCATCGGGAGATGAATCGAT
>JAAKFB010000029.1 GCA_011065235.1 Chlamydiota bacterium
GGCGCAGGCTCGAACTAGCTGAGATTTCCTACATGGTAACACGCTGTGGTGAGGCTGAAGTTTATGCAGTGACCCGGATGACGCGTGATCGTGATGTTATAATTGAAATCCAAAAGCCTGATATCGATACTTTGTGTCAGCTTTTTCAAAATGATTTGTACGTAGATAAAGATTCAATTTTTGATGCAATTGAGCGTCAAGGAATGTTCAATATTATTTCCAATGCATCCGTTTTCAAAGTAGATTTCATTGTTCGAAAAGAGGAAACTTATCGCGCTTGGGAGTTCAAAAGAAGAAAACGCATAAAACTAGAAAATATTCCTGTTTGGATCGTCGCTCCAGAAGATCTCATTATTTCGAAACTCTTTTGGAGCAAAGATAGTATCTCAGAAATGCAACTTAATGATGTTCGAAATCTTTTTTCATCTCTTGATAATCTTGATCAAGAATATATTGAAAAATGGATCAAAGAATTGAAACTTGAAGCCATTTATGAAAAGGTAAAAGCTCATGCGTGATACAAGTCCTGAGATGGAAAAAAAAATGATAGAAATGATGCAGAAGAAATCTCCTACTGAACGAGTTAAAATGGGAATTTCTATGTATGAAACCTCCCGATACTTAGTGACCCGTGCCATTAAGGAGCAAAATCCCAATATTTCAGAAACGGCTCTTCGTCAAGAAATTTTCCTTAAATTCTACAGGAATGACTTTGATCCCGCCACAAGGGAAAAAATCCTTAAGCATTTGGAAAATGTAGGGATTAGGGCCCTTACCGAATGATTTTCAAAGGAAACTGGAGTTTATTATAGAGCTTGTTGAGACCCTTGGTGATGGCCTTGTGATCTTTCAAGCAGGCGCGGTGGATCGTCTCAGCTGCCATGACGGCTCTTTTGAAACGGGTTTGATTGATCGCTCGGTCCCGAACAAAAAGCGCTGGACTAAATAGGAGCCACAGAAGCTCGTCTTTTTCTTCTTTTGTCCATGGGTCTGGGGAGGAAACGAGGCGTAAAAAACTGAAAAATAGGGCCGTTTGGGCCATCCCCGTATCGATAGAGTCCTTACATGTAAAACTCAAGGAAGTGATCTCAGCACAGTCGATGATTTTTAGCACATAGACCAGATAGAATATCTCGATAAAACTCAAACGGTCTAGACGGGTCAAAGTCGTTTTTCCATCGAAAAAAAGCTTATGCACGGTTTTCATTGCCTCATCGATAAAGCTTTCGATCTTTTTTAGTTTAATATTCTCTGTGAGGTAAAATCCACAGGCTTCTCCACTGAAGATTTGTTCTTTAAATTGCTCCATGAAAACAGGAGCGCCTCCGACGCTCTCATACTCTTCATTTTGCAGGAAAAAGCTCGAGTTTTTTGCCAATCCCATGAGATAAAGAGCTTCATAGTACTCTGCTTGTTTCTCGCATTTTTCAATGGCAATACATCTGGCAAACTCTTCCCAGGAGGTCCGATTCTGCAAGTTGACATATAAATGCTTATCCGGCTTCAACTCTTTGAGTAGAAACAATAAAAAGCCGGTGAACTCTTTCACAATTTCTGCTTGATTAATGTAAAGCTGCTTTACAGGACAAGGCAAGCGCAAGACAGTCACGTGAATATCTTTGCTGGAAAAGGTAAAGAGTTGAGAGGGAAAATTAAAATGGACCAAAGGATCATATCCTTCAAATTCCTCTTCCTCCCGGAAGGCATCTAAAGTGCGCATGATCGGCCCATTGGGATAATGAGCGAGCAAAAAGCGCAAACTCTCATCCTCAGAGAGCAAATCCATCCACATCTGCAGCTCTTTTTCATCAGCTTTTTCCATGAGTTGAGGTCCTCGAATCTCATCTCCCCGCTCAATGATCTTGTGAATGAGTTTGAGGCCTTCTTTCTTTGGCTCGATCCGCATGAAAAAAAAGTAGCATAGCGCATGGGTCACTTTCACGATGATATGAGAAAAGTAGTCCTGCTCCTCTTCTTCTATCAAAAGCCGTTGAGCAAATTCTGGAGAATCTACGACATCGCGAAGAAAACGGTGGAAATCTGCGTAATATTCCAGGCAACTTTTAAAGCTCTGGTTTTCAATGAGGTTTTTGGGGTTTGCAGCCATCCGAAGAGCCATGATGGCCTTATTGAGGATCACAACATCGGCCCGTGCTTTCTTATTCTTTCCCTCTTTATAGAACTCATCCAAATGGGGGGCAACGAGGCGTAAAACTTCCCTCGCTCCTTCATAGAGCTCTGAATCGTAAAACTCGCGTATCGAGAGAAGAGGGTCTTCTCCTTCGACTTTACTGATCATTTCGTCAATATTCCCCATCAAGCGGATATGCCTTAATAGGCTTCTGCTGAAATAGGGCTTGCCATTCTCATTTTTAATGAAAAAAAGCTCGTAGTTTTGATCTAGCCGAACTCCCTCGAGATCATTAATTCCCCTTTTTTCTGCCTCAATCCCTTTGAATTCCTCTTCAAAATCCTCTGGGACATCTTCTGTAGGTGGTATCTGCCCTAAAATTTCCTGGCGATAGTACTTTTCTAGATCGGTATACTCTTTCAGCTTGGAAATCGGCTTATAACGCTTGGGATATAACGAAACATAGCGGTCCATTTTCATCACAGCTTCGCGAGCCAAATGCATGATGGCGTTGATCCCCTTTTGCGTTTCAGTGTCTTTGATAGCATTACGATCTCTACGCACCATATTCTGAAGATAGCGATGCAAAATCCTAAATGTCTCTTTCACAAGAGGTTCGTTTCTCAAAGCTTGACGAGGATCACGCCAGTTGACCTTTGTACTGATTTTTTCTTCCTCAATATCAAGAGGAACTGCTTTTAAGTCGATTTCTGCCATATTGGAAAGATTATCAACCGCTTCCATGACAGATAATTCCTCTTCTCCTCTTCCTTTATCCATAATTGAATTATGGCATTAATTTAAATTGTTTTTCAAATAAAAAATGGACAATTAATTAATATTTATCTAAACATTAAATGTAGGAGGGAATTATGAGAATTCTATCGATATTGCTATTACTGGTGGCGAGCATGGGATTTGCTGAAGATGCCAATATTCGGATTATCCCCGTCAAGCCCACTCCTGAACCCAATAATGTGGAAACCACGATTGTCTTCCCCAAAGAAGACCAAATTATCTCGAACCCCGTCAAGGTTCAAATCCGCCTTGTGGGCTTCCCTGTAGGGACCATAAGCGATTTTGATCGGAAAAACGAGATCTATAATGATCCTCATGGACAAAGCATGCTTGTCTTCATTGATAATGAGCATCCGATTGAGATCTACAAGTCCTTCGTCGATTCTCTGGACCAAAATAACCTCTTTTACTACATGACTCTCAATACGACTGTCCCCTTTAACTTGAAGCAAGGGATGCATGTGATCCGGGCGTTTCCCGATCGCTCTTTTGGGGAGAGTTTAAAAGGGTCTGGATGCTATGACGCTTCGATCTTTTACATCGGCAGAGAAGAAGACAACCTCGATATCGACCTAGATGATCCTTATTTGACCTATAATGAACCGCTCGAGACTTTGCGCTATAGCTCAGAAAAGCCCATTTTGCTCGATTTTTACCTCTCCAATGTGCAGCTCTCAAGAGATGGGTACAAGGTTAAAGTTACTATCGATAAAGACACCGAGCGGAGTCTCACCTCGTGGGTTCCCTACTATGTGTATGGTTTAGAAGCGGGGAAGCACACGATTCAGCTTCAGCTGATCAATGAAAAAAATGAAGTTGTCCCAGGACTTTTCAACGATGTGACCCGCACGATCACTGTGAATTAAGATTCACTGTGACATAAATTGATTGTACTTTTTCCAGTCAAGATTGAGGAGAATTCCATCTTCCGCAGGGCCTTGCAAATAGTATTTCGGAAGATCTTTTTCTTTCACGAATCTATATTTGCCAAATATACGCGCTGCTGGATTGCTTTGACGTAGACACACTTGAACCGCTTGTGATGATTTTAGTTGACTAATGAGTGCACAGATCAGCTGACCCCCTATATTTAAATGGGTTGCCCCTGGGTGGCGACCAAGTCCTGCAATCTGCACCGCACCTTCTTTCTCATAACTCAAAATATATCCGAGAATGTCTCCCGTTCCTTCTCTTCTAGCTAGGAGACACTTCCCCTTGTTATTTTTAAGGAGGTTTTCCATCTGAGCCTTTGAAAAGATTTCCGATTTTCCAAAGCAGAGTTTTTGCAATTTTTCGATTTCTTCTAAATCTTTTTGGTTCGTTCCACTCCAATTGGAATTAAGGGGTTCAATCTTGACGGAAACCGATTTCCCTTGAAGGCGCTCCAATTGAAGTCCCATGTCTAGTTCGATAATTGTCCCATCGGGATTGGTTACTTTTGTCTTATGTAGCCCTTTTAAAAACTCGGCCCAAACTTTACATGCATCTTTCATTTCTCGATCCAATCGCGCCGAGATTGTAGTAAAAGTATATTGTAAATAATGATGCTGGAACATCTGAGAAAAGGAAAGGAGGGGATAATAGAAAAAATTTTCTAACTCTTTGATAGCTTTGAGAACCTCTGGATTTTTAGAAGCCCCTTCGATTTGTTTAAGTGTGTCGAGTCGGTATTGGGACAGTTTGGATGGAATATGCATCAAAATGGAGAGGGCGATAGAAGCAATGATTCCCACAATGCCTCCACACACTGTTCCAGCAAAAATAGAAATATTCAGATTCGACAAGCTAGCGCCAAATCCAAGCGTGATGCAAGCCCCCGTAATTGCAATCGACAGGGCCGTGCGAGCAAAGAGTTTATGTAACCTTGGAAACCCTTCATTGGGAAGGGGCAAGGGCTTAATTTCTACGTAGGATTGTTGATTTGATACGGCAGACACGCGTATAGTTTAGCATGAATGGCACATAATTCGATAATAAAGAAAATTTTTCTCCTCTGCGCGGGACTTATCCTCATCCGCCATTTTTGTCTCACCCAAACAGATGGGTTTTCCTTGAGCAAAATCCATTCGGATTTGTCTTTTCACGAAGAATGGAAAACAAGTGGTGATCTGGGCACGATTTGTGATCAACCCTTTCACTATTTGGGACACGGAGCCCAGGTTTTTGCCTTTGTCTCAGAAGATCAAACCGCTATTCTCAAATTTTACCGCCATCACCGGACAAAACACCCTCTTCAATGTCTTGCCTTTGTCTTTCCCCGCATTTCCCGAACGCTTGAAAAACGGAAACTTAAACGGGTTAAAGATTTTTCAAGCTACAAAATTGCCTACGATCATCTTCCCGAAGAAACCGGCCTTTTGTATGTGCATTTGAACAAAACCGCTCATTTGAAAAAAAAGGTGGAGCTCTACGACAAAATTGGAGTTCGCCTTTTTGTCGATCTGGACAAGGTGGAATTCCTTCTGCAAAAAAAAGCCAACCTCGTCTACTCCACTCTTGAAGAATGGATAGAACGGGGAGATTTTCAATCAGCAGAAAAAGGGCTTACAAATCTGGTCCAATTGCTCCGAGTACGCCATGACAAGGGGATTTTCGACAAGGATCCCGACTTGAAAACCAACTTTGGATTTATTGGCGATCAAGCTATTCAATTTGACATTGGTCGCTTTAAACAAGAATCGAGCCAGAATGACTCCGATAGCCTAATCCGGATCACGGACAGACTCTGCGTGTGGCTCGATGAAAAAGCGCCCCAGCTCGCAGAGCATTTGCGGAGGGAAGTTCGATGAAACGCTGCGTTCTTTTACTCCTTGCTCTTTTTGCCATCGGAAAATTTTGTCACAAACAGACCGATGGATTTACTCTGGCAAAAATCTCACAGACTCTTCTCGAAAAAGGAGGTTCTGAGGTCGATCCAAATCTTTTACAAACACCCTATCGCTATCTCACTAAAGGAGGCCAATCGTATGTCTTTGCCTCTGACGATGGTCGCTACATCCTCAAATTCTTTCGCAGCTCGCGTCTTGCCAATTTGCAACTCTTACATCGCCTGTTGCCTCTTTCATCTATCCAAAAGAAAATCCAAGTGCAAGAAAAAGAGCTTTTCGAAACTCTTCAAAGCTTTTCGATCGCTCAAGAGCATCTCAAAGAAGAAACGGGCCTCATCGCCACACATCTCGATGGGCAAACTCCCCTATCAGTTCCTTTGACGATCATTGACAAACTGGGAATTGCGCATAAAATGAATGCCAATTGTTACCCATTTATCATTCAAGAGAGGGTCACTTTGGTCAAAGACAGACTCGATCAGCTAATGCATGCTGGGCAAATAGCAGAAGCACATGTTGCGATCGCTTCGCTTTTTGCTCTCATTCAAAAGCGGATCGAGAAAAAGATCGAAGATCAAGATCCCAATTTAAGCAAAAACTTTGGATTTTGCCAAAATCACGCTGTTCAGATCGATGCGGGGCGTTTTTCTTTTTCAGATACTCCCACAATGGGAAAAATCGCTTCCTCCAAGGAGGATTTGCAACATTGGATCAATGCACACCATCCGGCCCTTTCAGAAGGTTTTCATACTCTTTATGAGGAGGTTTTTCATGAAGCACTTTAATTTCCTCATCAGGCTTTCTGTAGTGGTCAGTGCTCTGATTTTCACCTCTCGCTTCTGCCAAAAAAAAACCGATACGTTCACGATTTTAGCCATCTCTTCCACACGCCCTCACAACACCCTTTATGAAACGCAAATAGAAGAATCCGCAGAACTCGACACAGCTTTAAGCCAACCCTACACGTATTTCGGCCGTGGAGGACAAGCTTACGCCTTTTTCAGTGCGGATGGAAAATATGTCGTGAAATTCTTCAAACAACGCCTCTTCCGCCCCTCTTGGCTTCTCAACCATCTTCCGCTGCCCAAAATACTCCATCGTTATCGTTTCAAGCGCAACTGGAAGCGGAGCGACAAATTCGCACGCGACTTTTTCAGCTACAAGGTGGCATCCGAAGAGCTGAGAGACGAGACAGGTATTCTCTATTCACATCTCAATCCGACAACCCATCTAAGCAAAACTCTCCTCATCACCGATCGTTTGGGAATCGTGCATCCCATCGATCTCGACCACTTTGACTTCGTCGTTCAAAAGCGAGCTGAGATGGTTTACGATCGGATCGACAGTCTCATGGAAATGGGAAATCAAAAAGCTGCCAAAGAGGCTCTCCTCCAAGTTTTTTCACTGATCAGCACCCGGGCGAAAAAAGGGTATCGCGACCGAGATCCCAATATCCGGACCAACTGCGGATTCATCGAAGACAAAGCGGTCAAAATCGATGTGGGCCGTTTTGTCAAAAATGAAGAGATGAAAACCCCAGAAAGGCACAATGAAGAACTCTTGCGCATCACAGCTCCTTTTGAAGAGTGGATCGAAATTCATCATCCCTATCTTCTTCCCGCCTTTCACCAATATCTTCAGGAGACGCTTCTGTGATTAAAAGGATCAGCCAGCTCCTCCTTCTCGCTCTTGCGATCCATTATATTCCCAAATTTTGCCGCAGCAAAACCGCCGGCTTCACAATTCCCAATATCCAGTCTCATTTGGCCTACAATTCCGACTGGGAAGTTGCCAACCCTCCTCTCCCCGAAATCTTCAATCAATCATTTTCCTATTTCAGTGCCGGAGGGCAATGCTATGTATTTCTCTCTGAAGATGGAAATTATGTTCTCAAGTTTTTTAAACATCATCAAAGGCGTCTTCCCTTTCTTGTAGAATACCTCCCTCTTCCTGCCAAATGGGCGGCAAAACGGGAAAAACAGCGGGCCCGGCGCTTGAAAAAACTTCAGCGGGATTACCGCAGCTACAAACTTGCCATCGAACAGCTCGAAGAGGAGACGGGCCTTCTCTACGTTCATCTCAATCAAACAACCGATCTGAAGAAATCTGCGCGCATTATCGACAAGCTCAACATCACACATCGCGTCCCTCTCGATCAAGTGGGGTTTATCGTCCAAAAACGAGCATCTTTGGCCCTCCCTCACTTATCTGAGCTTATCGAGGCCCATGATATTCCTCTGGCCAAAAGCGCCATCGAATCGGTCTGCAATCTCATTTTGACCCGCTGTGAAAAAGGAATCTACGACGAAGATGCCAAGATCCACCGGAACTTTGGGTTCATCGACAACCGAGCCATCCTCATTGATGTGGGCCGTTTAAGACCCGATCCCCGACGTACCGATCCTAAAATCCAACAAGCGGATCTTTTCAAAATCACAAAACGACTCGATGACTATCTTTCGAGCATGTCACCAGAGCTCTCCGAGCATCTACACACCTATCTGCAAGAGAGGATACATGATTAGAAAGGGAATGTTTCTTCTCGTTTTAACTCTGAGTATTTGGGCAGTTGCTAGGTTTTGTCACCATCAGACAAAAGGATTTCGCCTCTCTAAACTCAAGCACAACACCACCTGTCTCGCGCATCAACGCTCCCCCTCCCTCACATCTGATCAAAGAGCGCTTCTCGATCAGAAATTTCACTACTTGGGACGGGGTCTCCAATGCTTTGCTTTTCTCTCAGAGGATGGACAAACCGTCCTCAAGCTCTTCAATAACCGGTATCAAAATCGCCTGTTTTGGCTCCAAAGCACCCCTTTGCGTCATTTCTTCCACCACAAAATTGCCTATAATCAAAAAAAGTGGGCCCTTTCCTTTGCCAGCTATGAAGTGGCCTTTGAAAGCTTAAAAGAGGAAACGGGCCTTTTGTTTTTTCATCCAAAGCCATGCACAGAATGTCCACTGGTGACACTCGTCGACCCTTTGCACATCTCTCACAAAATCGACCTTGCCAAAACAGCCTTTGTTCTCCAAAAAAAGGCGACGATGGCCTACCCCTATCTCGATACATGCTCAGCTGACCAAGCGCAAAGCGCCATTCAATCCCTCGTCACTTTGATGCAAAAGAAAATGTCCTTGGGAATTAACGATCGCGATCCGCTGATTCGGACCAATTTTGGATTTTTAGAAGGGCGTGCCGTCCAGGTCGATATCGGACCATTTTCACTAGACCCCACCTTGAAAGATTCCCAAAGCCATAAAGAAGAAATCACAAAAATCACGTTGAGCTTGAAACATTGGCTCGAGAAGCACCATCCTGAATTTTTACCCCACCTCTATGATGCGATCGAAAATTTATAAAATTCTTTTAGCTCTCGCCCTTCTGGTCGGAGTCGAGCGATTTTGCCGCTCGCAAACAGAGGGATTTCGTTTGAGTAAAGCCACCTCAAATTATTCCTACCCTTTTGTTGAAGAGATTTCGACATGCCCCGCAGTGCTGGATCAGCCTTTTTATTTTTTGGGAAGTGGGGTACAATTTTATGTGTTTATTGGAAAAGATCATCAAACCGTATTGAAATTGTTTAAACATCATCACATGGGCTTTTCAACAGATTTTTTATCTCAATTTCTTCCCCCGTCTCATTCCCTTTTGAAAAAACGGGAAAAACGGATGCTCCACCTCTTTGAATCGGTGAAAATTGCTTCTCAAAAGCTTCCCCGCCAAACGGGAGTGATCTATACCCATCTGCAAAAAACCGATCGACTTTTGGGGGAAACAGTGATCCATGACAAATTGCATATCGCCTATCCTATCAATCTCGATAAAACCGAATTTGTCTTGCAAAAGCTTGCGACCCCTGTTTATGAACATCTCGACTCCCTCTTTCGCGAAAAGCGGATCGAAGAGGCCATCGCATCGATGCATAGCCTTGTCGATTTGATCCGCACACGCTCTGAGCTGGGAATTAAAAACAAAGATGGAAACATCTTAGAAAATTGCGGTTTCCTTGACAATCAACCGATCGAGCTTGATATTGGCTCCTTCGTTTTGCGCTCGGTCTCTACGCACCCCAATCCCCACCAAAAAGCTGCCTTGAGTGCAACCTTGCAGCTTCTCGGATGGATCAAACGCCACTATCCCGAAAACCTCCAAGAGTGTAGGACCCACCTGATTGATGAAAATATTCTTTAAATTCCTCTTATTGGTCGCCCTTTATTTCTCAGCAGAAAAGCTGATCCGCACCCAAACCAATGGCTTTCGTCTTGAAAAAATCCAATCCGATTTCTCCTCTCGCCCCGAGTGGGAAATCCAAAATTCAAAACCCCTTCCCGATGTTTTGAACCAGCGCTTTTATTTCCTCGATAGCGGCGTCCAGTGCTACGCGTTCGAGAGTGAAGATCACACAACAGTTTTGAAAGTCTTCAAACACTACCATCTTTGGCCCAGTTCAAAAATCCTGAGAGCCCTTCCTCTGCCAAACTCTCTTCGCAAGCGGTGCGATGCGACTATTTCAAAGAGAGAAGCGCGAATAGATAAAATTTTCCAAGGTGCAAAAATTGCATGCGAAGATCTCTCTGAAAATACCGCTGTTTTTTATGTAAATCTCAACCCCACAAATCAAACCCTTCCCCCTGTCGAAATCTATGATAAAATTGGAGTGCGCTACACCTTTGATCTCAATACCACTCCCTTTTTGCTACAGCGAAAAGCCGAACTCCTCTTGCCATATTTAGATAAGCATTCAGATCAAGCCGTTGAAATCATCGATGCGTATTTCGACTGCGTATTGAGTCGAATCAAAAAAGGGTATACAAATGAAGACTCCAGAATTAATCGAAATATTGGGATTTCCAAAGGACAAGTGATCGAAATTGATATTGGAGCTTTGGTTAAAAATAGCCCAACCTCCACAGATTTTTATCAAAAAAGAGAAGTTTTTTACGAAATTTGTCAATTCAAAGAGTGGGCTTCAAAAAACCGTCCTGAGCTCAATGACTATCTAGACCAAAAACTCAAACAAGTGATACGCGCATGAACATATTTCGTCTCTTCCTCTTTGCTATTCTTTTCATTTGTGCAGAACGCTTTTGTCACAAGCAAACCCATGGATTCCGCCTCCACAAAATCCACTCTAGCCTTCCTCAAAATCCCCAATGGGAAACGCCTCTGCCCACGAATGAGGCCTGCGAAATTCTGCAGCAGCCCTTTCACTTCTTGAACAGCGGGGGCGAATGCTACGTCTTTGTCTCCCAAGACGGAGATTACGTCCTCAAATTCTTCAAGCACCACCATATGCGCCAAAAAAGCTGGATAGATCCCGTTCTTCCCCAATCTCTCATCGAAAAAAGGCGCGAACGGCTCTCGAAACTCTTTACAAGCTGCAAAATTGCTTATGAGCGCTTTTCAGAAGGAACAGGTCTTGTCTATCTTCACCTGACAAAAACCGACCATCTCCGCTCCCAAATCCGCCTTTTTGATCCCATCGGAGTCGTCCATACCCTTAATCTCGATGAGATAGAGTTTGTCCTCCAAAAACGGGCGACACTCGCCTATTCTACCCTCACAGCTCTTATCGAGGCACGTGAATTTGAAGCTGCAAAACGGCGCTTAGAATCCCTTGTCGATCTCATCGCCTCTCGCAGCAAAGCTGGCATTGCGGATCACGATGCGCGCAAACGCAATTTTGGATTCATCGGATCTGATGCCATTGAACTGGACCTCGGTTCCTTTTCCCTCAATGAATCTCTCAAAGATCCTCAGGAGGCCCAAAAAGCATTTCTTTATGAAACGATGAAGCTCCGTCGCTGGATCAAAAAATACCATCCAGAACTCTCCGAGAGCTTAGATGCAAAGATCAAAGAACATTTGATTTAGTCCTTCAGATACGTTATATTTTTTAAAAAGAGGTTTAGCTATGAGTGATGATAAAGATAAGAAAGTGGAACCCCGATCTTTTTGGTCTTTTCCTAGACGTCATCCCTTTTCTTTGTTTGAAAATGTCGATGATGACTGGGATCTGCAAGAGTTTACAAACCCATCGGGTTTGAGTGTTTCAGAAGACGACCAACACATCTATGTCGAAGCTGCACTCCCGGGAATCCATCCAGACGAAATTGACATGATCTACGATAAGGGAATCCTCTGGATCAAAGCCGAAAAAAAAGAAGAAACTGAAAATAAGAAGAAAAAATTCTACCGTAAAGCCTTGAGCACTTTTTCTTATCGCATTGCCGTTCCAGGAGAAATCGACGAGTCTAAACAGCCCGACGCCATTTGTAAAAATGGTGTGCTCAAAGTCACTTTTTTTATAACAAAACAAGGATCATCGAAAAAAATACCAATTAAATCTGCTTGATGAAACTAATTTTAGCGACAGTTTTTGTTCTCGCAGGGGCTTTGGCTTTCTGCAAACTGCGTAAACACGAAGCAATTGCTGAATCTTTTCCCGTCGTCGAGCAAAAACCGTTTGTCATCCTCATTCCTTCCTATAACAATTCCGCGTACATCGAAAAGAACTTGCGTTCCGTCTTTTCGCAAAATTATGAGAATTTTCGCCTCATTTATATCGATGACTTCTCTAATGACGACACCCTAAAAAGAGCACAAAACCTACTGACCGAACTCGACACTAAAAAGCGGGCCACCCTCATCCACAACCCAGCTAATTATGGAGCACTTGCTAACCTCTACAACACTGCACACAGCTGCCATGATCATGAAATCCTCGTCATCCTCAGCGGCGATGATTATTTTGCTCATGAGAATGTCCTCCATACCCTCAATCAAGCCTATGCGAATCCCGCAACCTGGC
>JAAKFB010000003.1 GCA_011065235.1 Chlamydiota bacterium
TACACTGGCAAATGGGGATACTTGGAATGACTGCTTAATGGGAGCGGTGTGAATCGAGAGGTTCACGCACCGTTCTGAGAGAGGCTGGATGTGAAATTCATCCAGCCCACTCACTCTTAACCGAAGAAAATGAACTCACCAAATATCTCTCCTTTGCCCTTAGTGGGAAACCTCAGTGCATTATTGACCCATTAAGAGGAAAAACAGAGCTACAATACGATCCTTTTGGAAATCTCCTTGTCAAGACCGATCCCCTGGGATTCATCACAAGATACACATATAATACACTAGGCCAACGAGAGACCGCCACCGATCAATTAGGGCACACAACCAAAATCACCCATAATCTCTACAATCAACCCCTACATATTCTTCATCCAGATGGCACAAAAGAGCAATATACCTACAAATTAGACGGAAAAAAAGAAAGCTACACCGATCAAAATGATACAAGGACCGAATACGAATACGATCATTTTGGGAATCAGATCTGTGAAACCGTGTACTTCAAGGGCGATTGTATCCCTTTATTTCAACGACATTATAGCGCATTCCATCTTCTTGAAGAGATTGATTCCGAAGGGAGCAAAACAAACTATGACTACGGCCCATCTGGGAGACTCGAGCAAAAGACTCGTGATGCAAGCATTACAACCTATTCATACGATTCTCTAGGGCGATGCACACAGGAAAAGAGCCTCGATTATACACTCGAAAGTATCTATGACAACCTCAACAGAGTCATCGCGAAAAAAGAGTATTCAGACTCAATCCTCTTGACTCAAGCACAATTCACTTATGACGCCCTCTCCAATATCCTCACGCGCACTACCTATCCAAATAACACAAAATCCTCCATCACCTACAAATATGACCATTTTGGTCGGGAGATTGTGAAAACGGATCCTTTTGGAGAGACGATCACCACAACATATACTCTCGCAAATCTAAATTCTTACAGAACCATTGATGAGCCTCAGGGAATCACGATTTCTGAAACCTACGACTCTTTAAACCAGTTGATCCAGACAAAAAAACTCCACGATGGGAGAGTCATAGCTCGTGAGGATTTTGCCTATGATCCTGTAGGCAACCTAATTTCTCACGCAACAACAATCTTCCGAAATGATCACCTCCCTTCGACCCATGCAGTGGCCTATACTTATGACAGCATGCATCGAAAAGCTACTGAGACAGAGCAATCGGTTAAAACCACTCAATATTCGTACACCCCAAAAGGCCAGCTCTCTACTCTCACAAAGCCCAACAATACCCAGCTTTCCTATACCTACGACCCTCTGGGCCACCTTCAGTCGCTGATCTCAAGTGATGGAACCGTCGATTACAGCTACAGCTATAACACCAAAGGCCAACTACTTTCTTCTCGAGACCATATCCATGACACACAAACTGCCCGCATCGTCGATCCACATGGAAACATCCTCGAAGAAACGCTTGCGAATGGCTATATCCTAACTAGTACCTATGACACCCTAAATCGACGCACCTCTCTAGTTTTGCCCCATCAACCTGCAATCCTCTACACATATGAAGGATTCAATCTGAGAACAATTTCCCAAGGACCCTACACCCATACCTATGCCTATGATCAAGAAGGAAACCTCATCAGTGAGGAGACATTTAACCAAGCCATCCGAGAAACAACCTACGATGACTTAAGTCGTCCCATTGGATATACATCTCCGCATTTCAATCAAACCTGTACATATGATGCACGGGGTAACATCATTCAAATGGAGTATCGAAAAAAGACCCGCAGCTACAGCTACGATGCCTATGACCATCTGATTTCAGAGCCTGACCACCACTACACCTATGACTCACTAGATAATCGTCTCACAAAAGACGACCAATCCTACACCCTCAACGCTCTCAATCAAATCGCAGGCTATGAATACGATCAAAATGGCAACCTCATCCAGCACGAAGGCATTCTTTATGCATATGATGCTCTCGATCGACTGATCAAAGTGACAACCTCTGAGAGAACCATCCACTACACTTATGACAGCGAGCATAGACGACTCAACCGCGATGATGAGAACTATCTTTGGGATGGTGATCATGAACTCGGAACCCTCGATTGCTACCGCATCCTCGGTTCCACCGAGAATGCAGAAATTGGCTCTGCCATAGCAATTATCCACGACAATACCCCCTACATCCCCACACATGACCTTCAAGGACACCTAATCCATCTCGCCGACCAATCCAATAATCCCGTTCAAAGTCGTGAATTCACAGCTTTTGGCGAGACATTCGGTCCCA
Source organism: Chlamydiota bacterium (assembly GCA_011065235.1). Classification (GTDB taxonomy): domain Bacteria; phylum Chlamydiota; class Chlamydiia; order Chlamydiales; family Rhabdochlamydiaceae; genus Sacchariniichlamydia. The sequence goes on from JAAKFB010000003.1 coordinate 2,290, forward strand.
TGAGCATTCCCTGGGGATTCTGTTCTAAGCGGCACGATCCCGAAACCGACCTCATTTATTTTGGCCGTCGCTATTACGATCCCATCCTAGGTCGCTTTATCACTCCCGATCCAGAGGGTTACACAGACTCTTACAACCTGTATGCCTACTGCCAAAATAATCCCCTCATCCACCACGACCCTTATGGGCTTTTTATGGGGCCCTATGGGATGCAAACTCTCGATTACAAAGAACTCACAAGAGCATTTTTCTTAAGCGCATCTGAAACCCTCGTCACAACTGGGGCAACATTTTTAGATTTAGGGGCACAAGCTTCCAATCTCCAAGCCAATCCTGTGAATGCAGTGCAAAATCCCTTTCAATTTCCAGCAACCGAAATGGCGAAAAACTATTTTTCACAGTTCAAGCCAACAGACCCGAGCTTTTCGTACCGAGTTGGAAGTGGTTTAGGGATAATAGCAGGAGAAGCGGCTCTACTAGCTCTTCCAGCTTCCAAATTCATGCGAGTCCCAAAAGTAGGTAGCCTTGCTGCTAAAGGCGCCACTGAAATTGGGATAGCAGCTAAGTCAAGACCTGTTTTAAAACTGTTCCAATCCAAATCAGCTGGAAATATTGAGAATGTCGTTAAAAAAGCCAATGAAAATTTTGTTAAAACTAGTAGAAGAAATATATTAAAAGCAGATTTGCAAGCAGAGGGAGCCCATACTGTATTTCGAAGAAATCCTATTAATGGAGAAATAACTCATTATGAAAGTTTCCGATTACAAACAAATCGGTTTGATCCAAAGTTGTGGGAAAGTACAAAAAGATTTGATAGAATTGGGAAAGGTCATATTAACAAAGCAACAAAAAAAATAGTTGACACTCCTCACATTCATGACCCAAATTGCATTGGCGAAATTAGGATTCCAGAAATGTGGGAAATTCCAAATTAAAGGAAAATCCAAAATATGAATATTGATGAATTTGATTGGTTACAACAATGGTATCAAAGTCAGTGTGATGGGGATTGGGAGCATGAGTATGGGATAAATATTGAAACCATAGATAATCCTGGTTGGCATGTAACTATTAATCTTGCTGGCACAGAGCAAGAGAATATTTCTTTTGAGTCAATGAATGTTGAAAATGGGCCAAACAATTGGTTATTTTGCTCAGTTCGAGATAACACATTTGATGGAGCATGCGACCCAATGAAATTGGTCGAAATTATCAGAGTATTCAAAAATTGGGTGTTACTAACTAAATAAAATTAACCAAAACATGAATTTTAATTCTGCACTGCGTAGATACAGTATAAGTAAAATTCCCCAACCTACTAGTGAGGGCACCGGTTTTTTACCAGGAGAACTATTCCCAGGTATTGAATAATGAAATTGGATGAATTTGATTTATCAGATGCAAATTTGAGTGGCTTTTTTACAAGAAATGATTCTTTATTTCTTGTAATTGATGATTGGAGAGAGAAAAAAGTTCAAATTGAATTTCCTTTTTTTCAACATTTCAAATATGAATTTGGTGACGTGCTAAGTCAGGTAGAGGAAGTTGCTTTGCCAGATGAAATTATTGACCGGTTTTTTAAAAAATATTTCGAAAAAATTCCTGATGCTCATGAGTTTAAACTCTATCGCCTTATAGATATTGATGATCATACTGTTGCTGAAATCATCTCACATAAGTTAGTAATCACAGGGGTTGAATAATCTGAATCTATCCTATTGAGTCGATCTGGAGATTGCTGAACCATAAAACAATTCCTTGAGCCTGAAGAGATCAGTTTCTTCAAACAAGCTTCTCTTCCTTAACTTCAATCAAGCGAGACACAGCGTAAATCACTCCGAGAGAAATAGGAAACGCCACAACTAAAGACGGAATCTGAGTATCAAAGACAGGCCAAACCATCCCGATTAATGCTCCACAAGACATACCTAGCCATGCGCCCATCTTGGTCAATCGACGGAAGTACAAACATGCAATGACCAGAGGGCCAAAAGTCGCACCTAGGCCATACCACGCATATTCTACAAGCGTGTTAATCGACGCAAAATTCGGCATTGCGATCCCCAATGCTATCACCGCGGAAATAACACAAGCCACACGTGTAATTCTCAATTGCTTCTTTTCAGATAGGTCACTTTTGAGAAAGCGCTTATAAACATCCTCTACAATCGTGGTTGATAGGACCAATAAAATCGAGCTAATCGTATTGATGACAGCTGCCAAAATTCCGCTTAAGAATATCCCAGATACAACAGGGGAGAAATATCTTCGCACAAGGACAATAAAGACCATTTCTGGATCATCCAAATTGCCCAGAACAGCGATGCCCACGAACCCTACAAGAGTGGCGGCTCCAAGGGAGAGAACTTGCCATGACATTCCGATCCATTTTGAGGAAGACATTTCATCAGGATTACGGATACCCATGAACTTGGTCAAAATGTGCGGTTGTCCCAGATACCCGAGTCCCCAGCCCAGCATCAATAGCAAGCTATTGCCAATATTCCCTCCCAAGCTAAAGGACCTACCAGCCTTACTGACAGCCTCAGTAACTGAGCCATCAAAGCCCATTATCACATAGACAGGGACGAAAATAATAACAGCCAAAAGGAAAAGCCCTTGAAACAAGTCCACTTGGGCGAGAGTCAGGTATCCTCCCATCAGCAAAAATGGTAATACCAGCAAAATGCCAATCATGACTCCCCAAAAATAAGAAAGGGGGAACAAAGTCATCATTAGCACCCCGACACCCATCAAGATAGCCCCAACGTACACCGTATAGAAGACAAAAAGGGCAATGGCAGTGACAAGGCGACCAGCGGCCCAGCTTTGACCCAAGCGATTCTCAAAAAAGCCGCAGAGGGTAACGCTGCCACTTCTTTCAGATTCCCTACGAATCCTAGGGGCAACGAACGTCCAATTGAGCCACATGACAGTGACTAAACCGATGGCAACCCACACATGCTGACCGCCCATAACAAAGACAGCTCCTGGGTAGGCCATAAAGAGCCAATTGCTCATATCGCTTGCGTGTGCAGCCAATGCCGTCGTCCAACGGCCCAAGGACCGTCCACCAATGACGAAGTCACTTTGAGTCAGTCCCCGTTTTTTCCGAAGCTGAGCAAACGCAAAGAGAACGACGAAATAGAACCCTATTGCAAAAATTTCCTGCATAAGGCTAAAAATCATAGCACTTATAGGGGAAAAAGGCAAAAGGCAGGCCCTTTGCCAAATCTCAGAGGGGAAAGGAAAATGAGATTGCGAGTTGTATATTTTATGAGTCCTATCCTAGCTTTGCAGGAGACCCAAATTCTGAAGAACCGTTGGCATTCAAAAGCGTTTATCTTCTGACCAAACAAAGGTAGCCAGCTATTACAAAAGCAAAGATTTTTTAGAGGCCACATTGAGCTTGCTTGCTGGCTTTCAGCCTGAAGAGTGATGGATCATAAAATAACTCTTGCAGGGCTTAAGAGTATACCCTCGAGCATATGAATCTTTTATTTTGAAACTATCTTTATAAAAAATTAATCAAATTAATTGCTGATAGGCTCAAAAATCAAAACTAATTCAAACTCAATAGAATTTCTTCTCGCAAAAAAAATCGTGGAAAATTATTTTTGAAATTTGTAGAATTTTTAGCCAAAAGAAGAAATAATTTTTTGTGTAGGCGAAGATAAGGAGAGGAGAATGAAAGCAAATGATCGTTTGAGTTGTTTTAAATCATGAGAATCAATAGCACGATGACCGATGAATTACGGCCTTTATTATTTCCTGTAAGTAGTTCTATTGATAACTATATTAGTTCCATATGCGATGGGCAGCCTCCTTTAGATTCTTCTACAAAAAAAATATCAAGAGTTGCCTTAAAGGGAATAGCAATTGTTTTTTCAGCTGCTGCAAAAGTTTTCTATGTCCCAATTTCGTTAGATTTTGGAGCTAGAGTTGGAGGAAAAATTGGGCCTGGACTTGGGATCTTATGTGCAGTATGTAATGTAAAAGCTTTTTTTTTCCTTGAAATGTGGGCAGCAAATGGGATCATTAATAGTGTTATTGGTCCTAAGACAAAAGCTGAAATGGAATTAAAACGTCACCATATTAAAATGCATGTTAGCGCTCTCCTAATATCTTCTGCAGTCTTAGTTGTTATTTTTTCACAAATTCCCTATACATACCCAGCAATTGACTACAATAGTAGTAGCTACAAAATTCTTGCAGGGACAGTGAGTCTCATTGCAGGTGTCTTCATTCCAACGAGGTCGATTCAATTAGCTTTCGAGAGAATTCATAAAGAGATTATCAATAAAAAAAGAAATTCGATTTGCACAAAATTACAAAATGCAATGAGGCAACTGATACAAGAAAAACATGTGTTGTATAGTCAAATGAATGCAACTCAGCAATTAGAATATTGTAGTAAAATATCGGATATCGAAAGCATTGTTAACCAAAATTCTACTTCTGAAAGAAATCATTGTTTTATCAAAGAAATTCAAAAAAAGGAAGATGTTTTCGATCCAATAAATCCTATTTGGAATTTTGTAGGTAAGGCAATTGGATTGGGGCTTGCAGGAATCTTTGAATATGCAATTGCAAAATATACTTTTTGTCAGTCTAAAGAAATTATTTGGGATAACAATTATTATGCAGGATTTTGTGCAGTTGGTGTTACTGCTTCAACAACATATCTTTATGGGAAGGCGATTATCGAAGCAACAGGGAGAATTGTTAGTTCAATAGGAAGCTCCTTAACGGGAAATAGAGTTCGGAATTTAGGTGAACAGCAACATCCGAATTGGAATTTTTGTTTGAAAATTGAAGAGGCTGTGACGAATATTTTTGCTTTGGGAGCCCCCTTAGTTATCTGGGGCGATTTTTTTGAAAATCCTGTTTGGGAGCACTATTTTTTCGAATCTACAATGATTTTAATTTATTACTTAATATTATTAACATCTTCCTACGATACAATTGAAGGCTTTATTCAAACTCTTAATGGGAATGCAAATCAACAAAGAGTATTAAATCTTAATCAAAAAATAAAACAGTTAGCAATGGGCATTCAAAGTGCTGATCAAGAAGAGTTCATTGCTTTTTTCAACAAGTTACCACAAGAAATTCAGATTCAAACCTATAAGAAAGCAAATATCCCTTTTGAATAGTAAGGAGTGGATGGAAACCTTGCCTCATACATGGATAACCCAAGTTGCCACCCATTTTTCCTCTATGCTATCTGCACTGCTTACCTACTACGTTTCGCTCGTCGCCAAGGTGCTCCCACCTTGGCTTCTCCTCTCGAACCTTGTATCTAAACAGCTCGCTAACGCCTAGAGGAAATGGGGTAGCAACTTGGGTATGAATAGTAGCAATGTAATTGTTTCTTCACGGGGTTTTTGAAAAAATCAAATTTTCTAGAGCCATGCGGAACAATAATTGCTAAAAAATATGGAGATATTCTACTTTCCAAAAAAATAATTATTTTATAACTTTAGACATAACGGATATGGTGTAGAAATAGAGCTGAAATAGGTTTTGAGCTCAGAAAGAGAGGTCGATTAAGGAGAAGTTTGATTAGAGGATCTTTCAAAAAATTATAGATGGTTATTTTGAAATTCATTTGTTTTTATAGAAAAATACAATGGAAAAATTGTGTCAAAAAAAACTACAAGTAATGCTATTTCTGAAGATGAACTATTAGCTTATGGTGCTTATGTAAGAGTTGCATATTCTTTGCAACACTCAAATATTATCCAATTTGCATATAAAAGCATAACTTTGACATGGTTTATTGCCACATATATTGCTGTAGGGTATACATTATCATCACTAGAAATTAATCTTCCACTTAACCCTCTATTTATTGTTTCTATTATTTGTTTGGCGAGCTTACTAGTGATTGGAGTTATTTGGTACCTAGACTTAATTGTTGAAGAAAAAAAAATAGCATCAGTGATTCATAAAGGGATTAATTTAGAAGAATCTAACCCAGAAATATTGCCACAAGCATGCCATAGCGTAGTTCGAATGCAATTTTTGTCAAATTATATTCTTATGAAATCGACATTTTATTTAGGTATCTGTTCGATATTGATTCTAACTATTAGTGCAGTTACAACATTATTCTTATTTACTGATGTTAAAAAATATTGGTATTTAATGCCTTTTCTTTCTATTGTATTTATTGCGGTTTTATTTATTTTAGCAATTTGGGTAACAAAGAAAATGGATCCTTATCCCATTTTAGAAAATAAAAAAAATGGAGACGATGCCTAATGAATAAAGATGATACTGGAGAGAACATTAGATTAACTAACGAAGCCGAAAATAGCTTGCCATTGCATCAATCGCGAAACACACTAATCTATTGTTTACATACTCTGTTGGATCAGTTTGAATTACATTTGGATGGAATAATTAAAAAATATAAGATCATGACTATTACATTGCTTCTTGCTACTGTTGCTGCAATAGGGTATTCCTTTTCGGTTGAATTAAAAGCACTTCAAATCAACAAATTGCTATTGTCATCGTTGATATGTTTTTTTGGGATTATAGGAATAACTTCTATTTGGTATGTCGATATTAATGTTTATCATAAATTTTGGGGTGCTTTTTTTATTGAGTCAGTAAAAATGGAAAAAAAATTTCATTTTTTAATAGATATAGGAGATGTTTCTGAATCATTAGACAGTGTTCGAGCTCGAATTTATGGAAATGGCAATTTTTATATTTTTCTAAATATTATTTTGCTTGTTACCTTAGGAATAGTGTTATCCTTTTTTTCAGAATTAAATTTATTTAAAGTGGTAATATTTATAATATTGGGTATTCTTTGTGTTGTTACAATAGTGGTAATGAGAAGATTTTGTAAAAAAATTCTTAATCAATTAGATGAATTACGAGGATAGCTATGATAGAATTTTTCAGCTAACTCGTAGGTTTGTCAATTTTGAAATAGGATAAAGCTCATCGTGTAAAAATATTACTTGTCAAATTAGCAAATTATATTGGCATCATTTTAATGAATCAGATACAATATACCTCAAACAGAAAATTAGGATTCTCCAGAAAATGGATTCATTAAATTTTTATTTTTTAACGCCATTGTAAGTAACTCTAAATGAGGAAGGAGGGTTAGTTATGTTTAAGGTTATTTTAAGCTTAATGGGGTTTGTAAATCTCGTGGGATCAAATTTCCATACGCAATATGGAACTGAATACGGGCAGAAAGCGGCAGAAGCTTATGCCGAGTCTAATCACGGGCCCGATGGGGCTCTTTTTTTAGATCCATATTTCAAGCCCATGCTTGAGAATTTGCACCATAGTAAGGTCCTGGATGCTGGCTGTGGGGCCGCTCCCTGGTCAATTTATGCAGCCAAAAATGGTGGCAGAGTCTATGCGATTGATGTTCAGGACTCTATGGTCCAAGCTGCAAAAAAAGCTATTTCAGCCGCAAAAATGGTTCATAAAATAGCTCTTAAAAAAGGCGATGTGGGCAATCTTCCCTATAAGTCTAAGTTCTTTGATAGAGAAATTAGTATTTGTGTAGCATGCAATTTGCCTATCGAGTCATTTTATAAGCATTTTTTTGAGTTTAAACGAACACTAAAAGATGATGGCATAGCAGTTGTCGCAGCTCCTTCCTCTTTAGACATAGCATTTTCTGATGGGTCAAAAACTACAGATGAAATTTCTTCTCACATTGATAGCGTTTTAAGACAGTTGCCCAATAATCCCGATCCAAATTTAATTTCTGAGAGATTACTGAAATTAACAGAAGTGCTAAGCGCTACTTTCTATATTAAAAATGGCAGGCTCGTTTTATTGAAAAATGAAAATGAAATAAGTAATGGTCAAGAAATTTGGAGAAAACTTCCAAAACTAGCGGTTCCTAATCGTTATTATTCACAAGATTATTATTTAAAATGTTTTAAAAACTTAGACTTTAAGGTGTTAAATGTAGATATGCCGCATTTTAATACTGAAGAAGAGCGCCTTGAATACAATAGGACACTCAGTGAGAGCAAACTTGGACCTGAATATTTAGCACATGCCCCATTTTCGATTTATCGTATCCAAAAGAATAAAGAAAGTGTGGGGGATGAAAAAAATCAATCAATATTTGCATATTTATTCTCTAAAAATTTTCGAGAAAAATTTGGGTTTATTGTTAGTAGACAAAATAATTAAAAATGAGTTCTAATATATTTTCTTGAATGGAAAATACGTTAAATGAAGGTAAATTAGAGAAATCAAAATTACATATCCCTCAAATCAAGAGCGGAGAACAACCAAAGGTGAACTTTGCCGGCGTCCTGCTATACCCCCATATTTTCACTAAAAAAAGTATTCATTTTATCAATGATTTTAGCCTTTGCTTTAGTGCCTTATTTGCTACCGATGTAAACATTTTCTTTCTGGGGAGGAATTTTGGTGAATTTATCAGTTTCTTTAATGAGTATAGAGGTTGTTTGCTCCCAAGAAATGTTTCGATTATCTTCAATAGTAAAAGTTCCTGTAAGTTTTAAAAGTGGCTCATTGGCATGCCATTTCGCTTGCATGTTAGTGCTGAGAGCATCCTCAAATTTAAATTTTAGATTCGAATCAAGAGGAATCACTGCATATTGCAATTTTTGATCTGATTTCCTCTTCTCTGCTATGACTTTAGCTTTATGACCACAGATATCTACAATCGTATAGCCGATGTGCATTTCTTGACCATGGGCTTTGAAAAGAAGAGGTTCAGGAAGCTCTTGGGTTTCTTTTAAAAAGCGATTCCATAGCACCACTGCTTCTTTTTCGAGCCCTTTATTTTCTGGAATGACGAGATGAAATTGAAGAGTTGTACCATCTGTGTTAAGCCCGACCCAAGCGCAATGAACTTTTTGGCCATCTATTGTTCCAGTAGAAGTAAAATATGGATATGATCCCCAGTTTCCAAAATATAGATACATGTCCGGAGCTGCTTTTTTGCACTCAGCTCTGAGTCTCTGTCTATTGAATCCTTCAGGGCTGTCTTGAACTGTGTTAAGTCCAATCGATGCGCGAATGATAGGCTGTGAGAGGGATTTTTCATCCTCAAAAAATGCTCTCAAGACTTCTTCGGGCCCCCAGTAAATCCATATAGGGTCTTTGTCTGTACGTAAACAAACGAAATCTTCTGGTATAGCAGGTTCGATAGCCAGGAAAAAAGTAAAGAGGTCTTGTGGAATTAGTTGTTTGATCCGGATCTCTTGTGTGACATCAATGTCTTCCTCGGATAGCAATTTGAATGAGAGTAAATTGAATAAAAATAACAAGAATAACAGATTTTTCATATTTTTCAGCTCCAGTAAGTATGAATACGTAAAGTTTAACCTTTCCTTGATAGGTTTTTCAAGAGATATTTAATGCATGTGCTTTGTATTGCTTAGTTCAGTAGATACACTGCGTGGTGAAATTCGTGAATGAAACAAAAAAATCTATCTTACCGCTACATTGTCACTAAAAAAGGCATTCATTTTATCAACGATTTTAGCCTTTGCTTTAGTGGATGTTTTTTCAGAAGGATAGCGCACGGTGTATTGGATTTGCCAAACATTATTTCCTACTTGATACACCTTAGTCGTCATTACTTCATTTATTCCATCCATTTTTTCACATTGGGATTTGTTCACTAAAAAGGAAGGACGGTCAATAGAACTCATCCCCATTAAAATCCCATTTTCTTTTGAGAAGCTCAATGAATCATTCAGGATTTCGGAAGGTTTCAATCCAAGGTTGCTTTGGATTTGGCTAATAGACATATAAGACATAAGTTCTGGAACTACGCCAATTTCATGGACAGTGATTATTTCATTCCAATTATTTATATCTTCATTTTGAGGAACAAATTCAACAAATGCCATTCTATCAGTCATCTGTTTGTGGCCGACTTTGAAAGTTGAAGGGACTTGAATTTCCAATGTCTTCCCATTCACTGGAACAGAGAAAAAATTTTCTTTAGCAAATAGCCCAAAGGGCAGTAAAAAAAGAATGATCCATTTAAACATTGTAGCCTCCTAGTTGTGGCTGATTTTTTTCGCTCGATACTCGTTCACAAGCTTAAGCGCTTCTTCGTGGGTTTCTTTGTAGGTTTTTTTATATCGGAATGTGTTTTCAGGGTCATTAGTAAAATAAACTACTCCGGAATGATGTGTTAAAGAAACAGAAATATTCGGATCAAACAGATCTCTCCTATCAATGTTTTTAATAAAAAAAACGATTCCAACATTTTTTAAATCAAATGGATAATTTTTTAAATAAGGTCTTATTTTTTCGTTAGAGTTGATTTTTTTTAAAAATTCATCAGCACAATCAAATAGCATTTCACGAGCTTCATCTTTTTCTAAAGGCCTGCGTACTTCAAAACTAATTTCTAAATACTCAAATTTTCCGTTCATTCCTATTCCACAGGGATGAATGTTGTATTTTTTTTGTAGAATTTCGATTGTATCATCCATGATTTGATGAACGGTTAAATCAGGTTCAGGTATTTCTGATTGCATTGCAGAGCCTATAACTTGCGAAAAAAACAATGGGAATAAAACAAGATAAAATATAGGTTTTTTCATGACTATAATCTGACTTCAGTAATATAGAGTTCAATATTTGTTTTCATTGATTCTTTATAAGTTGGGCTTTGGATGGAGTGATCAAATCTTGGGGCGTCTGGGTGCCGGGTAAGCATATGGATTGTGCTGGCAAATTTTCTTCGGCCTTCAGGATCTGCACGATAGACAATATCCCTTGTTGAACAGTAATGACGCACACCTCCACATGTGTCCGGATCAATAAATTTTGCTGGAGCAATAGCAACCACGAAAATCCTCTTCCTCAGTTCTTTATCGAATAGCATTAAGGCAAGACTCAAGTCAATAGCACCTCGGCTATGCGCGAATATCAGTATTGTAGCATTCGGACCAGCATTTTTAAAGTAATCATACCAGGATTCTTGCAAAAGGTTCACTGGTTCTGTCGCAATATGGTGTATAAGGCCCATGTTGGCTCGTTCGATATCGGTGAATAACCCAAAAGTAGCTGCATGAATCCCGTGGATGTTGAATCCACCAGATAATTGTGAGATGTATTCAGCACTTGCTTTTGCTACGTCGGACTTATTTAGTATTCCATTAACGTACATAATCCTTTGTTGATCGTTGACTTCGGTTTTTTGCAGGTCATAAATACTGGAGCGCTCGAGCGGAATAGGTATTGTGAAATTGATGTTGTGTGTCTGCTTGAACTGTTCAATTATTTCTTCCTGATAAGCAAATTGGCGGTCCTCATAGTGGTAGTCGGTTGTGACGATAGGTGAGGAAGAAGGAGCGCTAGCTTTAGAGGAAGGGGGCTGTGTCGGGTATTCCGTAGCAAAGAGACCATAGAGGTCGAGGTTGGCGAGGGGGTTATTTAGGACGTAGGCATACAGATTGGAGCTGTCGGTGAAGGGACTGGGATCGGGCGTCAGGAAGCGGCCGGTCTCGGGATCATAGTAGCGACGACCAAAATAGATCAGGTCCGATTCGGGATCAAGACGCTTCGAGCTGTAGTGCCAAGGGTTTTCGTCGGCATGGGTGAACTCTTCACCAAAGGCATTATAACGATAGGAAAGGACTTGGCTGTTATCGAGGGAAATGACTCGGATGACGTTCCCTTGCAGATCGAGGATGGGCCGATAGAGGGTGTTGTTTAATTTGATGAGGAGCGCTTCTCGCTCGGCTAGGTTGCGGTGCCCGAGGACGCGGAGCTCGAGCAGGTGCCCGTTTTCATCAAAGGCGCCGATTTCATCTTGGCCATCATATAGAAAATTGTGGTGGGCTTGCTTGCTCCATTCTTCGTTTTTGTAACGGTAAAGGGTGCGGGTCGTGCGGCGATGGAAGCTGTCATAGCTGAAGGTGAGCCGCCAGCTGTTTTCTTGGGTGATCTCGATGAGCCGGTCGAGGGCATCGTATTTATAATGGGTTTGCGCGGTGGGTGTTGTTTTGGTGAGGGGATTGCCATTGGGATCATGGGTGTAGCTGGTACTACCTGCTTGGATGAGCGCATGGATGGTGTTGGAGGCATATGGAAGGGTATCTTTCCGTGTCCGATTGTGATAGCTATCGTAGCGGTAGTCATGGGTGTTTTCTTTGATGAGTTGGTTCAGTCCGTCATAGGTGAAGTTGTAGAGCGAATCGTCGGTTTCCATCTCCTGGATGTTGCCCCGCGCATCGTAAAAGATGCTTTGATTGTGGCTGGGGGATTGTAGTTGGGTCTTGCGATGCATTTTGTCATAGGTATAGGTGATGGTGTCGATGAGGTTGACGGTGCGGGTGTTGCCGACGGTGTCATAGGTATAGCTGGCGGTGAAGTCGAAGGCGGTGACATGGGTGAGATAGAGGGGATTGTAGGTATAGGTGATTTGGGTGTCCTGGGGAAGGGTGAGTTGGGTCCGCCGATTGAGGTTGTCGTAGCGGTTTCTGAGGGTGAGGGTGTTTGCAAGGGTCTCTTCGAGGACGTTGCTGTTGTCGTCGAGTATGCGGGTGGTGGAGGTGTTGTGGATGTGATCGGTGGACTGGAGGAGATCGCCATTGAGGGTGTAGATGTAGCTGTAATCGATGGTTCTGTCGGAGGAGGTGAGGCGGGTGTTATTGCCGAGGAGATCGTAGGTGTAGGTGAGTAGGGTGTTGTCGGGCTTTTGGGTGGTTTTGAGTTTGCCAGTAGGTGTGTAGATAAAATGGCTGGTTTTCTCTTCGGAGGTGTAGGCCCCTTCTTGGATGGTGATGACTCGGTGCATGGAGTCGTACTCTTTGGTGACTTCGAGGGTGCGAAAATAGGTGTCTTGCTCATAGACGTGGCATTGTTTTAGGATGCAATTTCCACAAGGATCATAGGTATAGGCTTCTGCAAAGAGGGTGTTTCCCCACGGAGATCGGATTTCTTTGTGGATCAGGCGTAGGAGGATGTCATGGGTCTCGATGGTCCGGTATTGAAGGGGATCGGTAGTGATTTTTCGGAGTGTGCGTTGGTTTTCTGCGTTCAGGTGGTTTTCATCATAGCCGATGATGGTGCGCTCTCCTTCAGCTGTTTCATGTGAGATGAGGCGGTTGAAGCTGTCATAGGTGAACGACTCGATGGCGTCATCTTGGATGATCTCTTTTTGATTGCCGTTCACGTCGTAGCTGTAGGCGATTTTGTAGAGGAGGTTGCCGTTTTGATCTTCATGGCGCTTTTCGATGAGTTGATCATCAAAATTGTATGTGTGGATGGTGGTGAGGGTGCTGTCTTGGATCTCTTTATGAAGGCGACTTAAGGTGTCGTATTCGTATTGGATGTGGAGTTGTCCTCTCTTGGTCGATTGCTTTCTTCCGGCGGAGTCATAGGTGTAGGTGGTGAGGATGCCTTCTTTATCGATGTGTGAGAGGAGGTGGAGGCTATCGTAGGTGAAGGTCTCTTCGGCGATTTGTGCTCCATATTGGTCGATGTAGAGGAGGGAGATCTCTCTTCCGAGAGCATCATAGGTGTGGTATTGGGTGAGGCCTTCTTGATTGGTATAGGATTTGAGTTGGCCATCGGGATAGTATTCGAAGTCTTCTTCGGTTTTATCGGGGTGGTGGATTTTGAGGGGTTTGCCTAGGACATTATGGATGGTGGTCGTTGTGTGGCCATTGGCGTTTGTATAGCTGTTTTGATTGCCTAAGAGATCATAAGTGAAGGTTTCGGTCGATCCATCGGGATGTTGGATGGCTGTGATGTGATCAAAGGCGTCATATTTGTAGGTGGTGGTATTGCCAAAGGGGTCTGTGGTCGCAATTTTTTGGTTCTTGGTGTTGTATTTGTGGGTTGTGACTCGAGAATGGTTTTCTGGGCTGTATTCTGTTTCAGAGATGAGTCGATTGGCACAATCATAGGTGCGGAGGGTTTTTTTTCCGTCGGGATCAACTTGAGCGAGGATGTTGCTGTGGATGTCATAGGTGTAGGCGGTGGTCCGTTTTAGGGCATCGGTTTTGGTGAGGATGTTTCCTCGGTCATCATAGGTGACATTGAGGCTATATTGGTATTTCCCATTGGCTCCGAAGAGGTCTTTGCGGGTGACTTTCGCATGTTTGTTGTAGTGGAGATGGGTTTTTTGTAGCAGGATTTCTTGATTGGTCTCGAGATCGAAGGCGTATTCTTCGATGTACTCAGGAAGGTTTTGCGCGGGGGACTCTTTTTTGGGACGGATTCTCTCGTGCTTGCGTGTGGTGATACCGGATAAGTCCTCGGGATTATCTGAGATGCCGTCATCGGTGATTTTTAGGATGAGTATGTTGTCTTCGCTATAGGTGTAGAATTCGCGCAGGTGGATTTGATTGCCATCGGTGATGATTTTTCTCGCGATGAGGTCGGTGTTGGGGATGTAGGTGATCTGTGTGATGAGCCCAGTAGGATCGAGTTTTTCTTTAAGTAGATTGTTTTTGGTGTATTTGTATTCGACGGTTTGTGTGTCGCTTGAGCGGAGGCTACAGAAGTTACCGGAGAGTGTTTCATGCTCGATATTTCCTTGCTTGTCATAGCTGTATTTTCTGTTTAATAAATGAATTCCCTCTGCATCTGTGACTGCCTTTTCACTCAGTTGGCCATAGTCTCCCCATTGCATATGGATTTGGTGATGAAGCTTGTCTTTTTCATGGTAACGAACTTCTGTAGGGCGCTTCGCATTGCTGAAACATGCTGTTGTTTTATTGTGCTTGCTATCGTAGACGTCGGTTTGGGTTTCATTTTTGTCATTAATGTTATAGAGAAAGTGATGCGTCGGAACGGGCTCTTGGTTTTTCCCAACGGTTTGTAAGAGGGTTTTAACGCGGAATGCGCGTTTATCGGATATGCGATGGATGCTGACAGATCGATTTTCGACGGTGTAATCTGTACCAAGAAGGTAGTACTCAGCTCTGATTTTTCGTTCATTTGGAAGAGAACGGGACTTTAGGAGTGGGCCTGTTTTATCATCGCCTTTGATGTATTTTTGTGTCTCCTTGGGGAGCTCTGGCCCTATGACCTTTCTGAGGAAAAAATGAGATCTTTTGTCTATCTTTTTTGAAAGGAATTTGTATTTCAGGACTCGGTCATCGGAGGTTGTGATTTCGATGTCATGATCTTTATATTTGAACTTGCACCAGGCATAGGTTTTTTTCTTTTTAGGGCTTGAGCTGTACATCTCGATGAGTTGCTCATTATTGTCGTATTTGTAGTGAATTTCATTGCCATTGGGTAGGTATTCGACCTTTAAAAGGAAGGTGGGATATCGAATATCTCCATATCTATGATAGTGGCGTTTGGTTCCATCGGCGCAATAGAGGACAATCAGATTTTCGGCTTGTTGATAGAGGCGGTGGTTTTTGAGGTTGGTTCTTCCAGAAATTTGACCTCTGGATGTATTGGTGATTCCCTGCCCGTATGTTTTAAAATCGTAGGTGTACGGAACCCAGGCTTCTTTGACGTCTAATTTTTTCTCGCGACGAAAGATCATCTGGGTGCCATTGGGCTCTGTTACGATGACGCGTCGAAATGTATCGCCTATTTTTTCTGTTTCTTCATTCTTAGGGACGATTTCAAGTTTTGTGTGGGGAAGAAACACCCAGCCGCCATTCTTGTCTTTGCTTTTGCCATTGCCGCTGACGTATTGGCGGTGGATGTGCAGGGGCTGAGCGCCGTCGATTACGAGGTCTTCTGAGGAAGCGACGAGGTTTCCGGTGAGAAGATTGACCGAGTCGCAAATGGTGCTCGATGGGTCGCCTTCTGTTGCTGCTTGATCGGGAGGATCCGCTTGCAGAACTGATAGGATGCAAAGTAATGGAAATAAGACACGAAGCTTCAACATAACAAAAAGTTTAGTTGGTTTTTTTTATTTTTGTCAAAAAAAATATTTTGATGCGAGCTGCTGAAGTGAAAATTTCTTGTCCAGTACAGAGAAAAAAAGCATTCATTTTATCATCTGAAGGTAGAGGAGGCGGTTTGGGAAATCGATATAGAATGCATGCTCTCTTAAGAAGTCCATTCCTAAAATGCCTTGGATATTCCCAAGCTCAGGCGTGATATTAAAAGGGTATAGGTATTTTTCTCCGTAGTCGTAGTTGCCTATGGTGAATGTGCTACTTACAAAAATAGAGTTACCATGGGTGTCGGTGGATAGTGATTGTTTTTTTAGAAATTCCGGCTTGATTACCGATACGCTAGCCCCTGTATCCATCATGTATTTGAGAGGACCTAGATCGCTTTCAATATTTAGGACAATGCCACATTTCTCCAGTTCAAACGGAATTTTCTTGTACTCTTCTAATCGAAGGTTAACCTTTTTTAGATTTTGGCCTTGCTCAATGAAGTGAAGGGATGAATTCGGGAAATCGAAGAAAATGTTTGTTCTATACAGAAGAGGAAGACCAATATAGGCTAAATTTTCGTTGCTGATTGTGCCGAGTTTATCTAATTTTAAGCCTAATGGGACTCCCATTTTCTCTGTTTTGTCGATATAGGCATTCTTCAGGGTGATATTGTGAATTTGATACTCTGGAAGTGCATAGTGCTCTGTTTTACTTTCTTCTCCTAGACCATTGAAGCTAGTAGTAGTTTGGAGGTATTTTAACTCTTGAGGAGGGAAGGTTTTCGGGAATAGCGTTAGCTCGAAAGAAGAGCCGAGATCAACTTTTGCCTTCATGCGTTGCTCAGCTACTTGAATGTCGACAACGGGTATTCCATGGGTGGTAAAATCGACAGGGATTTTTGTTGGAGAATTTCCAGAAAGGGAGTTTGCATACTTATCTCCAATGTATAAGTACTCATTTTGAGAGTCGATGTATACGATGTGATTTTTTAGAAATCCTACGCCTAATACCGCATCCATTTCTAGCTCTGAGGTAATTTCAACGGGAAGGAATGTTTGTATTCCACAGTCTTTATTTTTGATTTTTGTATTCAAGTGCTGTGATGTATCGCTGTTCACTAGGGTATCTTTGATGATATTGACATTGCAATTTGTGCTGATACACATGGTAACTTCGCCAATAGAAGTGTTAGATTTAAAATAGATTCCCTTTTTATTTATATTGCATTTAATTTTTTCCATTTTTTTTAAATCAAACCCAAGATTTCTTAAGTTTTTTTCATTTTTAATTCCATATATTTTTTGATGGGGAAAATCTAATACAAGATTCAGTCTATCGAAGGGCCAAGCGATAGCACCTCCATTTTCTCCGGAGTCTGTGCATGTTTTAAGGTTTTTGAATTTTAAGCTGGCCAATTGCACTTTTTTGATTTCAAAAAGGGGAGCGTGGAATTGCTCCCCTTTGATATTTTTCCAAGAAGCTTCACCTTGTTTAGATTTTTGGATTCCCGTTAAATTTTTTTTAGATAGGTGAAGGGGATATTTCGAAGATAGGCAGAGCTTTAAAGAATATGGTTTTTCTTCAACAAGAACTGTCACTAAGGGAAAGATATCTTTCGAAAAAGCAATTGGAATTTCAAAGTCGGCATTTTCCCTTTGGATCGTATTAAGGAAAATGACAAAAAAAGAAATGAAAATAATCAGTAAGAAAGCGATTTTCGGAGTTTTTATCATATGATCAGAAACCGATCTCAACTGAAACTTCAGCGCTTGCCGATGTATTTCGATCGGGATCTTGTTCAATAGAACCTCTTGCTGACCAACTGATGTCTCTATCCTTATTTGTATCGGAAACCTCTATGGATGCTGATCTATTCCCGTCACTATCAATACTGCCTTGAAATCCTATTGTCCCGCAAAGGAGAGTTTTGCCATCCCAGTTACAAAAATCTTTCAGGCAAGTGCACAGCATGGCTTGAGCGGTGAGGTAATCATTATTCTTGTTTTCACCTAGAGTGATAAAGTCGATTTCTTCTGAGCCACAATGATCACATGTGGTTGGATAAGCATTGAATTGTTTTTGGCAATGATTGCAAGCAAAACCGATTTGACAGATCGTGTAGTATCCTCTCTCATCTATTTGAAGATTACTAAGTGTAACCTCACCAAAATCATTTGTCAGGAGGAGCATTTTCTGATCTGTGATGACGAGGTATTCTGGATTCAGATTAATCCGAAATTCATTTGTGGAGGGCTCTTTTGCCATTCCTTTTGCTAGAAGTGAAGTAAGCGCAATGATAATGAAGTATACAAATCTCATAATGACCTCCTCTTTTGGTTTGCATAAAAAACGAACGTTAAAGATAGGTTGAAGATTTTGTCAACACAATATTCTGTTTGGAAAAAAATTACTTAGAAAGTGTATATATTATTCTAACTGTGGAACGAATCGGATGCGAGCAGAGAAGGAAAGATCAATTGGGGCTATTATCTATTCGGGAGTCGATAAGATGAGATCTTTTGCTTTACGGGCCCTAAGTGGTCGGCTCGCCCCTCGGCAGGGACTAACGTCTCCTGTCACTCCGGGGCCGGGGCTTCGTCATCTTCGCTTCGCTCAGATAGGCCTCCGCCCTTCGAGTCCCCCACGCAATCCAAACTATTGGATTGTCCTTACAACAAGCCCGAGACAAATTTAGTAAGCTCTTAGGTAGTCGCCCCTCGGCAGGGACTAACGTCTCCTGTCACTCCGGGGCCGGGGCTTCGTCATCTTCGCTTTGCTCAGATAGGCCTCAGCCCTTCGAGTCCCCCACGCAATCCAAACTATTGGATTGTCCTTACAACAAGCCCGAGACAAATTTAGTAAGCTCTTAGGT
>JAAKFB010000030.1 GCA_011065235.1 Chlamydiota bacterium
GGGGGATATAGCCCAGAAGGGCAGGGGTGGTCGCCAGGCAGATGACGGCGAGGGCCAGGACGAGGTTTTCTTTGACGATCCGCATGGTCTTGTGGGCCTTTTTGATGAGCCAATCGAGCAGAGAGAGGTCATCTTGGAGGAAGACGATGTCAGAGGCGTCGACTGCGGTCGCACTGCCAATTTTTCCCATGGAGATGCCGACGGTGGAACGGGCGAGGGCAGGAGCGTCGTTGACCCCATCTCCAACCATAATAAGTCCTTTTTTGAGAGAGAGATCTGCGACTTTGTTGAGTTTGTCTTCGGGACGGAGGTTGGCATGGACGGTGGTGATGTTGAGTGCGCGGGCGACGACATGGGCATTTTCGGTGTGGTCGCCGGTAAGCAGGATGCACTCTAGCTGTTTGCTCAGAGAGGGGAGAACTTGGTGTGATTCGGAGCGGATTTCATCTTCAAAGTGGAAGACAAAGAGCGCTTGGTCGATGAGAAGAAAGGTGTTTTGGGTCTCCCATTTTTCGATTTTGAGGGGGGTGTCTAGATGTTTTTGG
The DNA here is from genome assembly GCA_011065235.1 of Chlamydiota bacterium. Classification (GTDB taxonomy): domain Bacteria; phylum Chlamydiota; class Chlamydiia; order Chlamydiales; family Rhabdochlamydiaceae; genus Sacchariniichlamydia. The sequence goes on from JAAKFB010000030.1 coordinate 546, forward strand.
ATGAAGTCGGGGTGCCTGATATAGACGGCGCGGTTTTGGTCATCTTTGCCTTGCAGGCCATAGCCGGGAACGCTTTTGAAGTCGGTGATTTCGGTGGGGGTGATTTGCTTTTCGGAGGCGAGGTTGGTGATGGCTTCCGCGATGGGGTGGACGGCGTGTTTTTCAAGGCCAGCGGCGATGGCGACGGCGGTCTCATGGGTGATCTGTGAAGGGGAGAGGGTGTCGATCCCGCTGCAGGTGAGTTTTCCAGAGGTGAGGGTTCCTGTTTTGTCAAAGGCGATAATGGAGCAACTGGCGAGGGCGTCGAGGACGACGCCTCCTTTGAGGATGATTCCTTTGCGGGCGCAGCTGGAAATGGCGCTGAGATAGGCGGTGGGGGTGGCAATGATGAGGGCACAGGGAGAGGCGGCGATGAGGAAGGTTAGAGCTCGGTAGATGGCCCCCTCTTCACCGAGATACGGCATCGAGAAGATGTAGGGGAGGGTGATGGCGAAGAAGGCCGAGAGTAGGATGATGGTCATCGAATACCACTTGCCGAACCGGTCGAAGAGGCGTTGGAGTTTGGGTTTGGCGCTTTGGGCTTGAGTGATGAGGGTGATGATCCGATTGAGAGTTGAGTCGGCGCTTGTCCTATTGACTTTGAGGGTGAGGGTTCCGTCGAGGTTGTGGGCACCGGCTTGCACTTGGTCGCCGATCCGTTTGGCGATGGGTTGGCTCTCACCGGTGAGATGGATGAGGTTGACGTAGGAGCTACCCGAGATGACTTCTCCATCGAGGGGGACGACTTCGCCGGCTTTGATAAGGATGGGGGTATTGACGGGGATTTCTTTGATGGAGCGTTCGAGAAGTGTGCCATCGGCTTCGATGGTGATTGCCATTTTCGGAGAGAGGCGGCGTAGGGTGAAGAGGGCGTCTTTGGTTTTATTGGTGACCATGTTTTCCATCGCTCCGGAAAACTCAAAGAGGACGAGGAGTAGTGCCCCTTCGATGCCGCTGCCAATCACAATGGAGAGTAGGGCTGCGAGGGTCATGAGGACGTCGATGTTGATTTCGATGTTGCGTAAATCTTCGAGGGCATTGATAAGAGCGGGGGTGCCGACGAGGAAATAGACGGAGGCGAGGCAGAGGTGTGACGCGCTTAGGTTGACGAAATATAGACCAAAGGAGATCGCAAGGAGAATGGCGGCTAGAACCGCGCTTTTGAGGGAGAGGTTTTTGCCCCACTTGCGCGAGGCGGGGATGAGAAAGGGGCTGATGCTCTCATCTCTACCTGATGCAAAAAATTCGTCAAAGATATAGGGATGTGTCATCCGATGAGTTTCCCTAAGAAGTAGACGCTTGCTGTGACAAAGAGGGTGAGGGCAAAATTCCAAATCACACTGTTGAGAAGACGCCTTTTTTCATATTTAGCGGTCATTTTAGATGCGATGATGACGACGAGAAGACAGATGAGGGGGATGCCGAAGTAGGGCCAAAAATAATAGGCGCATAGGGCGGCAGTCGCGGTGATAAGGACACCGAGGGCTGCGCCGAGGGCCTGTTTGAGGGGATGTTCGTACACTTCGAGCGAGAGGCCGAGTTCTTCTTCGAGCATGACGCGAAGGAGGCGGTTGTCATCGGCCATCAAAACATCGACAACTTCATCGAGAAGCTTTCCGGAAAAGCCCTTGGCTTCATACATTTCGCGTAGCTCTTGTTTTTCTTGATCGCGGTGGTGCTCTATCTCCCAACGCTCTTCTTCGATGACGCGGTGGAGCCGTTCGAGCCGTCCCCAACCGAGAAGGGCACTGCGCCCCGTTTTCCAGAGAAACCATCCAAAACCAAAGGCGATAAAGGGGATGAGAAGGGGATATCCAAGTGTGGTTCCAATGGCCCAGAGGATGAGAAAGGCAAGAGCGGTTTCTTTGGCGCTATCGGCTGCAGCAGAAAAGTGTCCGGGCAGTTCCGTTCCGTGTACTTCTGCCGTTGCCACCGCACCCTTTTTGCGCGCATCCCTCAGATGCTCGGCAACGTTTTTCCCTTTAAAATGCTCGGGTGGAGCTTGGTGTGTCATGTCGGAGTTAATTCCTTCATCCCATTCAGGTATTTGTGTAACACAATGGGGATTTCTATCGAACCATCTTCCCGTTGATTGTTTTCTAAAAGAGCAACCATGAGTCGTGAGGTGGCCAGACCCGATCCATTGAGGGTGTGGCAGAACTCCGGTTTGTTTTCTTTGACTTTGTAGCGTGTGTTGGAACGACGGGCTTGGAAATCGGTGCAATGGGAAATGGATGAGACCTCGTAATAGCGGTCCTGTCCAGGAAGCCATACTTCGAGGTCGATGGTTTTGGATGCGGCAAAGGACATGTCTCCTGAAACGAGCTCTGATGAACGGAAGTGGAGATCGAGTCCTTTGATGAGTTCTTCGGCGGAGCTACGCATTTCGTTAAAGATCTGCTGGCTTTGCTCGGGAGTGGTGAAGGCAAACATTTCTACTTTGTTGAATTGGTGCATCCGGATGAGGCCGCGCTCTTGCGCACCGAGTCCACCAGCTTCCCGTCGAAAACAAGGTGTGTATGAAACGTACTTCAGAGGAAGCTCTTCGCCGTCTAGCACTTCGCTATTGTGAAGCCCCATGAGAGCTGCTTCTGCAGTGGGAATCAAATAGAGGTGGTAGTCATCGTCGTGGACTTTGAAGAGTTGATCTTCGAATTTTGGCAAATTACCCGATCCAAGGACAATTTCAGGACGGACGAGTAGCGGTGGTAGCCAAAACTGAAAGCCATTTTCTTGATGGATATCGAGCATGTAGTTGATAAGGGCCCATTCGAGTTTGGCACCGTTGTTGCAATAGGCAGTCCAGTTGCTTCCCGATATTTTTGCGCCCCGTTTGAAGTCGAAGAGATGGAGCTGTTCGTTGAGTTCAACGTGATTCTTCGCATCAAAAGAAAAGGAGGGTTTTTCACCAAATGTCGAAAGAATGGCGTTGTCTTCGACATTTTGCGAGACCTTAGTTCCCTCCTCGGGAATGTTGGGGAGGTGATAGAGAAGATTGTTGAGAGCCACTTCTTTTTCTGTGAGCTCTTTGTCCAATGTGCTGATGCGATCGCCGAGTCCGCTGACTTCATTCATCAAGGTAGATGTGTCTTCGCCAGAGCGTTTTTTCTCTCCGATTTGTTTGGAGAGAAGATTGCGTTTATTTTTGATTTCTTCCGCTTGCCCTTTGAGGTGACGGACCTCTTCATCAAGGGCTAAAATGGGAGCGACTTCAGCGTGTGGGTCTTTGCTTTTGAGTTTGGCTTCAATCCCTTGAGGGTCTTTGCGCAAAAGTTTGATATCGAGCATAGGCATCAATTGTACTGTGACGACTACCCGAAGTCAAGGATGTGGAGTCTATTTCCGGGCATTATGCTGAAGGCGATCTATTCCAGTGTCCACAATGAGGTCTAATGTTTTGCTTAGAGAGGTGTTCTTTCTCAAAGCAATTTTTGCGAGTTGATAATGCCTCTCAGAAGAAGTTCGGTAAGCGATATTTCCTTTAAATTTCTTCTTGTCAATTGGTTCAGGAACTAGTTCTCCGTGCTTCATGTAAAGTTTGATTGAAGCCTTAATCGCAGTTTTAATATTTTCCATTCCTTCTGCGATTGAATCTGCATCAGTACAAACACCAGGCAATTCATTAACCCTGATGATGTAGTAAGTTTTACCTCGGTATTTTTCTTGCTCAATGGTATAGCTCCAATTTAAATCGAGGTAATATTTTAGAGTTTTTTTACGAGTAGCCATGATCTATTAATACCTCCTTAAGATCTCGAATTTGATAGGGCAATAACTGGGGCCTTTTCTTGATAGAAACATTTTTTCTATATCCTTTTTTCCTAAATACATGGTGAGAACCACAAATCTAAGAGGGTGTTTACAAAGTGCTTTTATTGCTGAGAGCTAAGATTTTTGCCTAGGAGACATCTTTGGAGAGCGGAGCAAACTCAAATTGAGTTTGTGCAGCTCGAAAAGTGTCTCATAGGGAAAAAGATGGCTCTAATGAGCAATGAAATGACTTTGTAAACACCCTCTCAAGCTCAAAACCGATTTTTGTGAGAAGTTTTTCTGCTTCTCTATATGAAATCGGGCGGTCGCTTAGGATTTTGCTTATCAATTTATCAAGCGTACTCATTAATTAGAATGATATCAAAATTGATATCATATTTGCAAGGTGTATTCGCCTTGGCGATGAGAGAAGCGTAATGGATGAGTTCCGCAGGTAGGAAAAGAAGAGATTAGTAGAACCACCCCTTGCAAACGATTTTCAAACCATATTGGTGGAAAAAATTATTTGATGCGCGAAGGGCCATGTGAGCGAGTTCGTTATTCGATTTTTTAGCAGCGTCTTCTTCTGAAAGATCTAAATCTTGGATGATTTTGTCGCGTGCCCAGTTTGGAAGGGGAATTTTGATCGAATCAAAGAGAGTCGTGCGGCCATCGAGAAAATGGTGTCGGTTTTGTTGTTTTGCGGCTTCATAGAGGGTGCTGCGATAATCAGCATCACGTGCTTCTACGCTTTGCGTCACATATTCCTTAAACCCATAAAGAAACAGCAGAGAAAAAACAACACTTGCCACGAGGATCATAGAGGTGAAAATCGCGAGGGAATATACGACGGTTTTCCGGATGATTCCTGCAGAGTCGGCTGCGCGAATCCACTTCACAATCTTGCCCATCCAATTGAGTGTACGCTCTGGTGGCTTCGGTAGATTGGGTGTAGGATTGTGAGCTGAAATAGGGAGATCGGTTTTTATCATGGAAAAAAAATTAGCAGATTTTTTGTTTTATTTCCATTATAAAGAGGCATATGCACCTTCTTCCTCTACTGTTTACCGTTTTCATCGATACCTTGGGTTTTGGATTGGTTTTTCCTATCTATTCTCCCATGATTATCAACAATGACGGGGGAATGTTTTCTCCAGAAGTCTCTCTTGCCATGCGCGGTTTGGTGTTTGGTTTTCTCGTCAGCGCTTATTGCTTGGGACAGTTTTTTGGAGGGCCTATTTTAGGTGCTCTTTCCGATCGAGTGGGACGCAAAAAAATTCTCGTCGGATCGATGTGGATCGCATTTATCGGTTATATTGCAGCAGGCCTTGGCGTGGTCGTACAAAGTTTGTGGATTTTATTTTTTGCCAGGTTAATCGGCGGAGTTTCTGCGGGAAGTTTCCCCGTTGCACAATCGGTGATCGCCGATGTCAGCACAAAGGAAAATAAGACGAAAAATTTCGGGATGATCGGCATGGCGTGCTGGACGGGGTTTGTCATCGGTCCTTTTTTAGGAGGTAGACTTGCCATTTATGGATTCACTGTTCCCTTTGCGGTAGCTGCATTATTTTGTCTGTCTAATGCCCTTTTTCTTCTGTTCAAATTGAAAGAAAGTCTGCCCAAGGAAATTCCAGCGAAAATCAGCTGGTTTCATGGGGTCTACCAAATCCGCAAAGCCTTTTCGATGCCCGATTTGCGCGGTATCTTTATCGTGATGTTCATTTTTTGTTTGGGATGGGGGTTTTTCACCGAATTTTCTCCTATTTTTTTGACAAGGCGTCTCGGATTTAATGTTGTACAAATTGCCAATTTCTACGCGTGGGTTGGGCTTTGGATTGCGGTGAGTCAAGGATTGATCATCCGTCCCATTTTGAAGTTGTTTTCCCCGCAGCGTTTGTTGCCTATCGGTCTTATAGGAATGGCTATGGTATTGCCCATTATGCTGTTTCTCAGGGGAATGGTCAGCCTTTTCTGGCTCATTCCTTGCATCGCGTTCTGTCAGGCATTGATTTTCCCCACCTCAGCGTCCTTGGTATCTAATTTGAGTAGTACGGAAAATCAAGGGGAAATTTTAGGGATTCACAACTCGATTCAGTGGGCAGCGATTGGCATCCCCCCCTTGTTTTCAGGGTCTCTAGTTGCCCTCTATCCTCACCTGCCCGTGACGGTAGGCAGCATCTGTATGATGATCGCCTTTTTGGTTTTCCTCTGGGCTTATCGTCCTAAGAGGGTGTCGTCGGATTCATCCACCGCCAATAGAGAAGAAAATCCTCTTGATTAGAGCCCCCTATTTATGATAAATTAGACCTTTCCCAAGGGGGTGACAGAGCATGGCCAAGACCGGATATCCAGAGGCAAAAAATCCTTTAATTTTGCGTTTTCATCGTCTGATGGATGCGTTTGCAAAATCTGATGACGAGCGGAATTTCTATCTCGATAAGATCGAAGGATTTATCCTTTTTGTCGATCTCGATAAGAGTCAGGAAGAGCTCGATTTCCTTGAAAAGGAATTTCTTCAAAGTGGGGAGCGCTATCTTCTCATCCCCAAAATGACGTTCTATGAATCCAAAAAATTTATGGAAGGTTTTGTAAATGAAAAAATTTATGATATCGATACGAAGGAAAAACTTCTCGAGATCATCCAGTCAAAAGAAGCTAGGTAAAACTTTCTAGAATTTATTTACGACCATCTCACAGAGCTAGAAAAATGGCAGCAATTTTACATTGAACGCTCGCGCATCCGGATCATCGAGTGGCTGCGCAATCATCAGATCCTTTTTGTCTTTGAAGAAGATCTCGACCTGACTAAAAACTTGATGGAAAAGTTGAAGAAGCATCTTTTTGACACCAAAGTCCCACGTGATGTTTCGACAGCACGAGAATCTTTGGAGGTTAAAGCCAAAACGTATTACTCCAATGAAGCATTAAATCCTCGTCCAAAACGAGGGCGTCCTCCTAAGCAGGTGGCTAAAGTAGAACTCGAGCCTCAGATGACCATCGATATCTATACGACTGTATCCCCTGCCGCACGTCATTTTCTCTATGTTCCAGAAATTACCAGTTCGTCAGAGGTTACATTCTCTGCCCGTTACGATTCAGAAGCAGAATTGCTGGCTAGCTTGCGCGGAAGTTCCCGTGTCAAAGTGGACGAAAGACTGCAAGCTCTTTCCGAGCGTTTGGAGTCGTTGCGGCATATCTCATCGCGTTTGTCCGACCTTAAAGAACTCGGACCCGAAGCGGAAGAAAAGGTCATTCGTGCAGATGTGAGGGCTGGAGAGCCTGAAAAGAAAGAGGAGAAAAAAGGGATCATGGATGTGGTCAAAGGATTCTTGCCGAAGAAACGGGAAAAACCTAAACCCAAAGAAGGCGAAGAAGCTGCGCTGCCAAAAGTCCGTGCGATAAAGACAGTTACTCCGATCAAGCGGAAAAAGGGGAAGAAATCATGACTCTGGCAGCATCCTCTTCCACTGTTGGAAAGGAAAAATGTCTTAAAACCCTTGAGGCTATGTATCTCACCCGTTTTTTGGATGAGAAGATGACCAAACTTGCCCGCCAGAATAAGGGGGGAACCTTTCACCTGTCGAGTCTCGGACATGAGATGATCGGCACTCAGTGTGGTCTAGCTCTCGAAGCGGGACGCGATTGGGGACTTCCCTACTACCGCGACCGTGCATTTGCTGTGGGCTTCGGTGTGGATCTTAAAGAGATGCTCGCCGCCTTTTTAGCCCGCGGGATCCCCTTTCATTCGGGGGGACGGATGATGCCCGAGCATTATACGCACAAAGAAATGCACATCCCCTGCCAGTCGAGTGTTGTGGGCTCTCAGTTTTTACAAGCAGTCGGCGTGGCGAAAGGGATCCAGCTTCAAGACCGTGACGAGGTGGTTTATGTCTCTGGAGGAGATGGTTCCACATCGCAAGGCGATTTTCACGAAGCGCTCAATTTTTCGTGCATTCACAAACTTCCGCTCATTTTTGTCATTCAAGACAATGGATGGGCGATTTCCGTTCCTATTGAAGAGCAAACAGCAGGTGGGACCATTGCAAAAATGGCCCGAGGTTATGAAGGACTCTCCGTCCATGAGGTCGATGGGTGCGATTTTGAAGCCGTGTCGACAGCTCTTACCTCATCGGTTTCCAAAGCACGTGGAAAAGAAGGCCCGAGTTTGATCGTGGCAAAAATCCCACGACTGGGCGCACATAGCAGTAGTGACGATCCTAAAAAGTACAAAGAAACGGATGCGCACGAAGAAGACAAGCAGCGCGATCCCATTCCCCGTTTTGAAGCGTGGCTGCAGGAGAAAGGGCTCTTTTTAGAAAGTGAATTCGAAGCGCTCCGCAGTAAAGCCTTTCAACGGGTCGAAGATGCCGCAGATGAAGCAGAAAAAGAACCCTTCCCAACACCAGAATCTTGCTCTACGAAAGTCTTCAAGGACGTTCCTCAGGAAGATACTCCCGAAAAAGAAGAGGCTGACACATCAGAGGCCATTGTGATGGTCGATGCACTCAATGAAGCTCTCAAAGAAGAGATGGAACGCGACGCCGGCATTGTAGTCTTTGGACAAGATGTTGCCCGTGGAAAAGGGGGGGTCTTCGGCGTGACGCGCGAGCTCACCACCCTTTTTGGTGAAAACCGCTGTTTCAACACTCCTCTTGCCGAGTCGACTATTGTCGGGATGACTCTGGGACTTTCTCTTGTCGAACCACTAAGGCCTGTTGCTGAAGTGCAGTTTGCCGATTATATTTGGACCGGCATCAATCAACTCTTCAACGAGCTCTCGTCCTATCATTACCGTTCTAACGGTGAGTGGAATTGTCCCGCAGTGATTCGGATGCCCTATGGAGGTTACATTCAGGGCGGGCCCTATCACTCGCAGAGCATTGAAGCCTTTTTGGCACACTGCCCCGGACTCAAAATCGTGATTCCAAGTAATGCAGCAGATGCGAAACGCCTCCTCAAATCGGCCATACGCGATCCCAATCCAGTGATTTTCCTCGAGCACAAAGGACTCTATCGTCAACGGGTCTTCTGTGCGCGCAAGCTCCCTGCAAAAGAGGAAACCCTTCCTCTTGGCAAAGCCAATATCGTCCGCGAAGGGTCCGATGTGACCTTTGTCGGATGGGGAATGATGATTTTCATGGTAGTTGATGTCGCAGAAAAACTCGCCCGTGAAGGGATTTCTGTGGAAATCATCGATCTGCGCACGATTGTCCCTCTCGATGAAGAAGCTATTGCCAAATCGGTTCGCAAAACTGGAAAACTCCTCATCGCGCACGAGGCTCCTTCCAACTGTGGATTTGGAGCAGAAATTGCGGCACGCATTTCAGAAAAAGAGTTTCCCTATCTCGATGCGCCGATCATGCGCGTGACAGGTGCTGATTGTCCGGTTCCTTACAGTGCAGTTCTCGAAGATGCTGTGTTGCCACAGCCTCAGGATTTGCAGCGCGCTTTGCGCAATCTCGCGGCGTTCTGACGACGGTTCTTGAAAGACTTTGCGTATTCCACGACCTTTTTTTCGATCGTTTCTTTCCGAATGGAATCAAGTGTTAGTTTCTTTTTGTCCATTGCCAAAAGGGATTGACGATGCATCAAACGGGCGAGAAGGCTTTCTTGCGCAGCTCCAAGCGCATCCAGTTCGTGTGAAAACGCATGATTGGATTTTGCAGCCTTTAATGCTTCTGCATTTTCAACTAGTTGTTCTAGCGTGGCATCTACATCTGCCAAAAGTTCTTCGCTTGAATCATTCATCTATCTATATATTATAAAAAATGATTTTTTATTTTGTCAAATAATACTTGCAGATATTTCGAATAGTTGTTACAAACATTAGCTATGTTTTGTCCACTTGCATCCGGTTCAAAAGGAAACGCGCTTTACATTGGAACGCGTCACACAAAAGTTCTGATCGATGCAGGCATTTCAACGCGCATGCTCATAAAAAAGCTCTCAGAGATCAATGTCGACCTATCTGACATCGATGCAATTGTCGTCACGCATGAACACACCGATCACATTCGGGGTATTGCAAAACTCGGTTGCAAAATGGGTTTTCCCGTGTTTGCAAACAGCGAAACTGCGCGTGCAATTTATGAATCAATTGGCGATGCGCCCAAGTTCAAAATTTTTTCCACTGGCGAGAAATTTGAGTTTGGAGATTTAGAATTTGATCCTTTCAGCATCCAACACGACGCGATGGATCCCGTTGGCTTTACGATCCAAACGGGTTCGGTCAAAATCGGCATTTGTGCAGACCTCGGTTTTGCCACGACGCTCGTCACTAGCAAACTGCAAAAATGCGATTATCTCTATCTCGAGGCGAATCACCAAGTTGAAATGGTGCACGCTTGTCCTAGGCCACCTGTCTACAAACAGCGCGTGCTCAGTCGGCTTGGGCATCTTTCCAATGTGCAAAGTGCGGAGCTTCTGCAAGCACTTTTGCATCCCAAGCTGAAGCACGTGCACCTGGCGCATCTCTCTGGTGAGTGTAATTCTCCGGAACTTGCAAAGAAGGTGATCCAAGAGATGCTCGATGCGCAAAAAGCCTCTGTCGAAGTCTCCATTGCGCATCAAAATGAAGTGAGCCGGAAGGTGATTCTGTGAGAAAACTGATTCAAGGAATTGTTGAATTTAGAAAAAGCCTAACAGAAGAGCAAAAAGCTCTCTTCAAAAAACTTGCGTCTGGACAGCGGCCCGATACCCTCGTTATTGGCTGTTCGGATAGTCGCATCGTCCCCAATCTCGTAGCTTCTACCGATCCTGGGGACATGTTCGTTCTACGGAACCTTGGCAATCTCATGCCTCCTGCTGATGCACAAGAAAATAGTGCTCCCGCAGCGATGGAATTTTCGGTTCTGTCCTTAAATGTCTCCGATATCATCATCTGTGGGCATTCGGAATGTGGCGCTATGCAAGCCCTAGCTGAAGGGACTGCGTGTCCTCATCTCAAGTCTTGGCTCCAATATGGAGAAGAGGCCTTAAATAAGGTGAGAGAAGGAATAACCCTCGACTCCACTTTGTCAGAGCATAATCAACTCTCTCAAGTCAATGTCCTCCAACAAATGGAGCATGTCAAAAGTTACGCATTCATCCGCGAGCGATTAGAGAAAAAGCAGCTACGCGTTCACGGATTGTGGTTTGATATTGCTAAGGCTGATGTTTATTGCTATGAAAAAAGCCAAGATCGCTTCGTGCTCATTGATGAGAAAGAAGCGCAGCAGATTTTGAATAGGATCATCGTAACTTAAGTTTGGCTTGCTAACCGCAAATATTTCGGCGTTTGATCAGACTCTGTTTTTAAATTTACTTCTATAGTTTGTCTTTTTAAAAGGTTTCCTATTTTTATTAACTGGTCTTTAAATCTTCCTGAATGAAATAGTGATGAACAGAATTTTCCATTAATCCATTGAACTTTAGATGAGGTCCAGTAATTCACTCCGGGTTTTTTATAAATGACTTCTATGAGTTCAATGATATTTTTCTTATTTTGATCTAGAACTTCAACGCGCATGGCGATAAAAGCGCACATACTATCATCCATTCCAGCAATAGCTCCTTGACCTTTAAAATGAGAAGATTGGAGCCCATTATAGAAAAATTCAGCAGGGACGTCTTTTAAGTTGAGTTCATCTGTTGAGGCCTTTGGCAAGTTACAGAGGATGTCCATACCTATCGTTTCAGCGAACTCTTTTCCATAAACCCCTTCTATTTTTTCTTTTTTAAAGGTGATAGAGTTTTGTATTGCTTCTTGCATAAATTGATATGTCGTTCCGGGAGTAGGTATCATAAACATTTCCTTTTTTGACAATTTATCAATGATAATAAATTATTTTTTATAAAATAATATCAGTTTGGTTGAAATATTTCAATAAGTTACATTTGTTAAATAAGAACTTTCATGCCGTCGAATGCCATTTGAACTTGGCAGTGGAGATTACACTCGCTGATGATGTCCTTATGGAGCTGGAGTTTGTCGAGGAGATCTTCATCGGTGTGCTTGGGGTCGTGGTGGGTGACGATCCATTCTTTGATCTCGGCATATTTGCAGAGAACGGCCGCATTGGAGATCGACGAGTGCCCCCATCCGACGCGGCGTTGATACTCGAGAGGGGTGTATTGGGCTTCGTGAACGAGGATGTCGCAGCTTTTGCAAAAATTGATAATGCTTTGATGGGGTTTGATCAGGGAACGGTAT
>JAAKFB010000031.1 GCA_011065235.1 Chlamydiota bacterium
GGAAATGAAAGAAGAGCATGAAAAAATAGGAAAAATTAAAGTCGCGATAATTTTGAAGACTTTTGTAAGTGCTTGATAATCAACGCACGTTGGTTGTCAAATCTTTTTCATAAGATCGCCCTGGCCCAAATCTGTTGTTCTATAAACTAACAAACTCTAAATGAGACAATAATTGGTAGAATGCATATGGAACTGTTGTGATTTGGTTGTCGCTAAGAGCAAGCTCTTTTAGCTGAATCAATTGGCTGATTTTACTCGGAATTTGCTGGGAATTTTCTGCTTTCATTATCAAGTGTCAAACAGACGGGACAATAGAGTGATTTCTTTTTCAATTATTCTGCGTTGGTTGTCACTAAGAGCATGCTTCTTCAACTGACTCCAATCATCGATGTCTCTTTGAATTGTTTCGATTTGGTTGTCACTAAGAAAAAGCCCCCGCAGCTGGGGCAATTGACCGATTTCACTTGGAATTGTTGTGAGTTGGTTGTCATAAAGATCAAGAATCTCCAGCAAAGTCAATTGACCGATTTCACTTGGAATTGTTGTGAGTTGGTTGTGACTAAGATCAAGATTCTCCAGCAAAGTCAATTGACCTATTTCACTTGGAATTGCTGCGATTTGATTTCCACTAAGATCAAGCTCCAGCAGCGTCGTCCATTCACCGATTTCAGTTGGAATTATTGTGAGTTGGTTGTAACTAAGATCAAGAGCCCGCAGCTGGGGCAATTGACCGATTTCACTTGGAATTGTTGTGATTTGGTTGCCAGAAAGGCCAAACACCTTCAACAGAGGCAATTGGCCGATTTCAGGAGGAATGGAGATGAGTTGGTTCCCGTAAAGCCTAAGAGTTCTCAGCTGAGTCAATTGCCAGATTTCACTCGGAATTGATGTGATTTCGTTCTCGCTAAGATCAAGCTCCTGCAGCTGAGTCAATTCGTTTTTATTTTTTTCAAACCAAACACTGAAATCTTTTGCCAAATTGATTATTTCACCAGATGTGTTCACACCATTGAGACGTTCTAAAGCGTCCGAGTCACCAATTTCATTAGCCAATATACAAAAAATGATAAATTTGCTCCACGAATTGGCAAATTGATTAAGCAAAATACCATTTTCGATTATTAAATTCTTACTCAAAATGTCTTTAATGTCTTTTGGAGCAAGTGAATGTTTCTGGATGTTTCTGGTTTTTATTTTTAGATCTTCAATGTAATCTTTGGCTTGTTGCTTAATGGTTTTAGCTTCAGCTCCAGTTTCAAATGGAGAATCAATTTTTATTGCGATTTCTTTCCAAACCAAATCGCAATTGCTAAATTCGTGCCAATCTTTATTAAGGTAACTAATATTAATTAACTCACGAACATTTAATTCTTTTAAAATTTGAATAGTAAGTTCTATAGGAAACTCATCTAACTTGAAATATTCTGTTTTTGAAACTTTACTCTGATGTAATTCACATGATTCAGTTGCTTTTCGTTTTTTTGAAAAAGATTCAACCTGCTTAGCTTCGACTTGAGAAAAATATTTTGAGCCCTGATTATTATTGTTAACCGGATTTGTCATCCTCACACCTAATTTTGTTATTATTCGAGTGCGATTATACCATAAAAATGGTTTAAAACTCAAGAAAATTTACCATAATATTAAACTCTTGATAAACAAAAACTTAAAAACAGGTTTTTAAAAAAAAATCTTTAACTCATTCTCTTTAGAAGGTAATCTCCGACGCGCAGGGCATTGGCCATCGCTGTCAGCGAGGGGTTCACTGCGCTGATGCTCGGGAAGAAACTCGTATCCACAACGTAGAGATTATCGAGCTCGTGAGCTTTGCAATTGGTGTCGAGGACTGATGTTTTGGGATCATTTCCAAAACGGACTGTTCCCGCTTGGTGTGCCACTCCCGCAATGGGGATGTCGGTCTTGAGGTAGGCATTGTGCGGAATGAGGTGATTGGGATGCATTCCAAGATGGCTGAGCATCGATTTGAGTTTGTCGTAGAGCTTTTGCTTAGGAGTTTGGTTGTTAGGAGTATAAGAGAGGCGGATGTTGCCGTCTTTGTCGATGGTGACACGGTTGTTCGGATCGGGCAAATCTTCTGTCGAGAGCCAGAAATCGACGGCGTGCTTGGCAATATCATCGAGCGCTTTCATTGGGAGTAGGGCTGTCTCAATGGGTTTTTCCCCTTTGAACATGTGCCCTTGCGATTTGCCGAGCATTTGAATGTTGCCCATCGGATAATCAAATCCATCCATCCCGAAATAAAAATCGTTGAGCGAAAGGGTCTTTTGGAAGTGGGTCGGATTGGGCTCTTTTGAGAGAGCTAGAACTGCTTGGCTATTGTGGTACATGTAATTGCGGCCCACTTGATCGGAGCCATTGGCAAGTCCGTTAGGATGTTTGTCATTGGCAGAGGAGAGGAGCAGTTTAGCAGAATTTGCCGCACCACAAGAGACAACGACGATATCCCCTTGGAAGGTCTGGGGTTTGCCATCGATCTCGACAATGACTTCAGTGACTGCTGTTCCCTCGGGATTGGTGTTGAGTTTGAGGGCTTTTGCATTGATGAGAAGGGTGACGTTGGAATGCTCAAGACAGGGGCGGACGCCGATCATCTCTGCATCGGCTTTGGCTTGAACCAGACATGGAAATCCATCACAGGTGCAGCACCGGACACAGCGGCTAGCGGCCATGTCTTTTTCGTTTAGCATGATGCCACAAGGTGCGAAAAAGGGATGATAGCCGGCTTTTTCGAGATTGTCGCAGATTTGTTGGATGTGGGGTTCGTGTGAGACAGGTGGATGGGGATAGGGTGCGCTTGAGGGCGGTTCTGTCGGATCGCTTCCACGCAAGCCGTGGACTTGGTACATCTCTTCGGCTTTGGTGTAGTAGGGTTCCATCTCTTCATAGCTGACTGGCCAGGCGGGAGAGATGCCGCCGTGGTGCTTCAGTTCACCAAAATCTTCTTTTCGCTGGCGAAAGAGAGCCGCACCATACATTTTTGTCGCGCCGCCAACGAAGTAATGGACTTGTGGCTGGAAGGCTTTGCCTTTTTCATCATACCAAGTGTCTTTTGAAATGTAGCGGTTTTGAACGAAGACCGATTCGGCACTCCAGTTTTCTGCCTCGCGCCGTAGCCATCCTCCCCGTTCGAGAAGGAGTATTTTCTTGCCGGAGGGGGCGAGGTGACGCGCTAGGGTTCCCCCTCCAGCGCCCGACCCAATGATAATGATGTCATACTGCATATGTTTTCCCCCTTAGATTGGACCGATGCGGGTGCTTTCAATCGTTTTAGGCGATTTCTTTTCAAGAACGTATTCGCCGTATTGCTGGATCAGTTTTGCCACCACACTTGTCCATCCTGTCTGATTGCTAGCTCCCAGTCCTGCTCCATTGTCCCCGTGAAAATACTCGTGAAACAGGATGTAATCCTGCCAATGTGGATCGGTTTGGAATTTTTCGATCCCTCCATAAACCGGTCTTCTACCATTCTCGTCTTTCAAAAAGATCTTGATGAGTCGATGGGTCAGATCCATGGAAACATCCCAGAGGTTTTTTTCCTGTCCGGATCCCTGCGGGCACTCCACTTTGAAGTCCTTCCCCAAATAATAATGGAATTTCTGCAAGGACTCGATGAGAAGAAAGTTGAGTGGAAACCAGACGGGCCCTCTCCAATTGGAATTCCCTCCAAATAGAGATGTTGTTGATTCTGCAGGTTCATAATTGAGGGAGAATTTTTTTCCATCGAGTTCAAGAACGTAAGGATTGTCCGCGTGATAAGCCGAAACACCTCGAATACCAAAAGGGCTCAAAAACGCTTTCTCATCGAGGACTTTTTGCAAGATGCTTTTTAGCTTTTCTGGAGAGACAAACGACAACATGAAACGTCCATCTTCCTCCATCGTATCCAATTGCATGACTTCTTCTAAGAGCTCTGGAAGATTTTCGATGAACCATTCAAAACGTTTGCGATATTCGGGAAATAGATCGCCCATTTTCGGGTTATTGGGAGCGACGGCAAAAAGTGGCACCAAACCGACTAATGTATCGATTGTGATTTTGATCTGCTTGCCATCTTTAAGCGTCAAGAGACTGTAATAAAATCCCCTTTTTTCATCCCAAAGACCTTCCGTGAGCTCGCCAATGCTATTGATCGCATCTGCAATATAGACAAAATGTTCAAAGAATTTGGTCGCCATGTCTTCGTAGACGGGATCTTCAACGGCAAGGACGAGGGCGATTTGTAAAAGGTTGAGACAATACATCCCCATCCACGCCGTTCCGTCGACCTGGTCGAGTTTGGCTCCTTCGGGAACATCGTCCCGATCAAAAGCGCCAATGTTGTCGAGGCCCAAAAATCCCCCTTCAAACACATTGCGCCCATCGGTGTCTTTGCGATTCACCCACCAGGTGAAGTTGAGACAGAGTTTCTGAAAAATGCGCTCGAGGAAATCCCTATCTTTGCGATTGTACAGCGCCCCCTCAATTTGATAAACGCGCATCGCTGCCCACGCTTGTACGGGGGGATTCACATCGCCAAAGGCCCATTCATAGGCGGGGATTTGTCCATCGGGGTGCATGAACCACTCTTGATTGAGTAGTAAAAGTTGCCCTTTGGCAAAATCGGGATCGATCAGCGCCAGCGCCACAGTGTGAAAGGCGAGGTCCCACGCTGCAAACCACGGGTATTCCCATTTGTCGGGCATCGAAAAAATGTCGCTCGCATCGAGGTTCCACCAACGGGAATTCCGTCCCGCTTTTCTCTCTTCAGAACCCTCTTTGAGCCATTTCCGCACATTGTAGTGATAGAACTGCTTGTTCCACAAAAGCCCTGCAAACGCTTGACGCTGCACGTTGCGCATGTCATCGGGCATAGGATACGGAGTCAACTCTTTGTAAAAATCATCCGCCTCTTTTTTGCGCTGGGCAAGGGTGGTTTCAAATGCCAGCGGATCCTTTAGGTCATCGTGTGTACTGAGACGGAGTTTGACAACGGCGGTCTCTCCCGCTTCCACCTCTAGCACGAAATAACTCGCGGCTTTTGTGCCAAAATTATCGGGATTGACCGCTTGCTCGTCCTGATGAATCACATATTTGTGAAAACTGTCCTTCCCATAAGGCAGATCATTGGTTCCCGTGGTTTCATTTTCGGTGAACAAAGCCTTTCCTTCCGAGTAGAGCCAATAGGTTCCAAGTAGGGAATGCGTCGCTTTGATGAGATTTTCTCTCTCAAGAGAGATGTGGGGCTTATTGCTCTTTTTTTCCCAAGACCACCGATTGCGGAACCAGAGTGTCGGAAGCAAATGCAATGTCGCCTTCTCAGGGCCTCGGTTCGCCACGCTAATTTGGATCAACATGTCTTCTGGTGAGTCTTTGGCGTACTCGACAAAAATATCAAAATAACGGTCTTCGTCAAAAATTCCAGTATCGAGCAGTTCGTATTCCGGTTCTTTTTTAGAGCGTTTCTGGTTCGTCTCGACTAAATCCTCATAGGGAAAAGCTCCTTGAGGATACTTGTAGAGGTATTTCATGTAGGAGTGGGTCGGAACATTGTCGAGGTAAAAATAGTACTCTTTGACATCCTCACCGTGATTGCCCTCACTGCCCGTCAGTCCAAAGAGACGCTCTTTTAATATGGGGTCTTTGCCATTCCAAAGAGCCAATGCAAAACAAAGGTATTGTTTGTCATCAGAGATCCCCGCGATCCCATCTTCGCCCCATCGATATGCCCTTGAAGGGGCATCCCCATGCGGGAAAAAATCCCATGCCTCGCCATTGTCACTGTAGTCTTCGCGTACAGTTCCCCACTGCCGCTCGCTTAAATAGGGTCCCCAAAGTCGCCAGGGCGCCTTGTTTGTGCGTGCCTCATCAAGTCGGTTAATTTCTGTCATCACAGCCCTGGACTTTGAAGCATCATTCCGCCGTCGGCAAACACAGTTGTCGCTGTCATGTAGCCAGCTCCTTGGGTTGCCAAAAAGGCGACAATACTTGAGATCTCTTCTGGCTTTGCCATCCGTCCCAATGGGATTGCCGCGTTGAGTTTTGCCAGTAATTTTGGATCTTTCATCGTTTCCAGATTAATCGGAGTGGCTACAGCTCCTGGTCCCACTCCCACAACGAGGATATTATGCTCTGCGAGCTCCACGCCTGCGGTGCGAGTAAGCATGCGCATGCCCCCCTTAGACAAGCAGTACGCAATGTTGCCCGGCATCGGCCAGTCTTCATGCACGGAGGTGATGTTGATGATCCGTCCCCCTCCCCCTTGCTTGATCATTTGTTTGGCAGCGAATTGTGTCCCAAAAAATGCGCTCTTCAAATTAACGTGTAGCACCTTTTCAAACTGCTCTTCTGTGGTATCCAAAATTGAGGTACGCGTTTCAATGCCGGCATTATTGACCATCACATCGATGCGGCCAAACTTCTCCACAGCGGTATTCACAAGGGTTTGTAAGTCTTCAGTATTGCTCACATCGGCCTTGACACTGACGGCCTTTGCTCCTGCAGCGACCACTTGTTTTTCGATTTCTTGCGCATCTTCTGGATGGCTATGGTAATCGATGACGATGTTGCATCCACATTTCGCCAGTTGCAAAACAATCGCTGCACCAATTCCACTGCTCCCGCCGGTCACGACAGCGACTTTTCCCTTCAAATCCATATTTCCTCCACTTTAAGCACGTTATCGCCACTATAACCAGATCACTTTTTTTTTAAACCCGCGATTTTCTCTTGACAACCCTTGATTTTTGGTACAATACTACGGATATAGATTAAATAATCCGCTGTTTTGTACCATGAAGAAAAAATCTAAGCTTGAATTAGCCATCACAGCTTTTCGAAAGGCTGGGGGCATTCTTACGATGTCAGAGGCTCTGGACTATGGAATACACCGTCGAGAGCTCTACACCCTCAGAGACAGAGGAGATCTAGAGGTTCTCAGCAGAGGATTGTATCGGCTTGTCGAGATGCCAGAACCTTCTTTGCCTGATTTCATCCCAGTAGCTAAAAAAATCCCGAGAGGAGTCATATGCCTTATTTCCGCCTTAGCGTTCCACGAAATCACAACTCAAATTCCACATTTCGTCTATGTAGCTTTACCTAGTGGTGCTCATAAGCCTGTGATCTCTTATCCTCCAATGCGATTTTTTTGGTACACCAAAAAGTTACTAACCGCGGGAATCGAAGAGCATACGATTGATGGATGCACATTCAAAATTTTTGATATCGAGAAAACACTCGTAGACTGTGTTAAATTTCGTAATAAAATTGGAATGGATGTCGTTCTTGAAGCTTTAAGGATGTACTGGCGGAGCGGAAAAACAGATTTAGATAAACTCTTTGAGTATGCTAAATTATTTCGTGTTGAGAAAGTCCTAAAGCCAATTATGGAGGCAATCGTCAGTGGTTAAAACAATAGAAAGACCGAAAAAAAACCTCGGTGAATCGATACGCCAACGACTCAAGAATCTTTCCGAAAAAAGAAGCCGACCCTTTGATGAAATTCTCCGCTATTATGCAATGGAGAGATTTCTATATCGTCTTAGCATTAGTCCTTATGCAGAGAAATTTTTTCTCAAAGGTGGCTTAATCCTGAAAGTTTGGGACTCGATGGATCATCGTGCTACTATGGATATTGACTTACTTGCACGCACGTCCAATCAGATAGAAAACTTGCGCCGTATTATCTTGGAAATTGCAACAATTATCTGTGAGGAAGATGCAATAGCTTTTGACACTGAGAAACTCATTCTCAGAAAATCTCAAACAACCGGAGACTATAACGGAGTAAGCGCTAGTTTATCTGCCAGATTATTCACAACTAGAATACCTTTACTTATGGATATCGGCTTTAATGACATTATCATTCCTAAGCCCCAAAAAATCGCATATCCAACACTTTTAACAATGCCTGAGCCTACAATGTGGGGTTACACACCTGAAACAGTGATAGCTGAAAAGCTAGAATCAATTGTAAAGCTAGCTTCTGTTAACACGAGAATGAAGGACTTTTATGATTTATGGACCATCTTAAAGCAGCATGAAATACAACCTGATCATTTAGAACAGGCAGTCAAAGAAGTATTTGCAAACAGGAAAACCAGCCTTAAATATCCAATCGCTTTTGCATCTGTTTTTTATGATGCTAAAGAAACTCAACAACGATGGAATACTTTTTTGTCCTCCATGGGACAAGAGTCTATCGAATTGAAAGAAATTATTCAAAAACTATCCCCTTTTTTCGATTTTTTAAGATAGCTTTTCCATACCTCGCTCCGTCAGCTTTTGCGAATTTGGACTGGCTGCGACTTTGCCAAATCGCCCCTCCTCGTCACCCTTCCCTAGTTGGGAATGGTGCTCCTCGTTCGTATCAATTTGGCTTTGTCTCGCCAAGTCTAAATTCACAAAACCTGACCGAGCGTGGTATACAATGCACTCTCTAGTGTTTTTTTATTTTTTTTGGGCTTCGGTCAGAAGCGCGGAAATGTCCTTGGGATCTGTGAACTTGAGAGCCTCTTCTGCCAGATCATAGGTTTCTAGAATCGACCATTTGCGTATTGTTTGCTTGACGTGAGGCACGTAACGGGGCGCGAGAGAAAACTCGCGCAGACCAAGGCCCAGAAGCAGTGGCGTGAAGAGAGTGTTCGAGGCGATCTCTCCACAGATCGTGAGAGGCGTTTCTTTTCTCTTGGCTTCGATGCTGATCATTTTGATCATGCGCAAAACGCTTGGGTGTGCGGGATAGTAGAGCTCGCTCATTGCAGGATTGCCCCGATCGACACCGAGAGTGTATTGAACGAGATCGTTCGTTCCCATCGAGAGGAAATCACATGCAAGTGCGAGGGCATCGCAGATCATCACTGCTGAGGGAACTTCAATCATGCAGCCGATCGGCAGATCGGGAATTTCTGAATACTCTTTGCGCAATTCAGCTTTTACCTCTTCAATGATCTCTTTAGATGTGTGCAACTCATTGATGTCCGAAATGAGAGGGAGCAGGAGGTGGACATTGGCTCTGATAGAGGCTTTAAAAATCGCGCGCAGTTGCATTTTAAACAGCTCAATGTTGCTCAAGAGAAAGCGAATTCCCCGGTTACCAAGGATGGGATTAGGCTCGTATTGACGATCCAGAAAAAGAGTGGGATTCTTGTCCCCCCCGAGATCAAAGACTCGGATGACGACGGGACGGCCATTCATTTTATCGATGAGCTCACGGTAGATTTTTTGTTGGAAGATTTCTGAGGGGTAGAATTCTTTGGTTTGAAGGAAGAGATACTCGGTGCGAAAGAGGCCTACTCCGTCGTGATTATAGGGGAAAATATCGAGATCCTGAGGATTCCCTACATTGACGAAGAGCTGGATAGAATAGCCATCGATTGTTTCTGATTTAAGGTGGTCCTCGTCAATAAAGGTTTGGTAGCGGGTAATCAGCTGTTTTTGTTTTTCTTGGTAATGTGAAAGAGTTTCTGGTGTGGGATTGACAATGATGATGCCTTCATACCCATCGACAATCAGGGCTTCTATGTCGAATCGCTCGAGTTGAGTCATATCCACGCTTGTCACATAGGGAATCCCCTTGGAGCGGGCAATAAGAGCTGCATGGGAGTTCCCTCCTCCATTTTTTGTGACAAAAGCGCCAATTTGTGCAGCGTGCGCAGCAGCGGTATAGGAGGGGGCAATTTCTTTGGAGAATACGATGGAGCCTGTGGGGATTTCAGAGAGTTGTGCATATTGCTTATCGCGAAGGTGGCCGAGAATGCGTTTGGAAACATCTTTCACATCAACGAGGCGTTCTTGAAAGAAGGAATCGGTCCGTTCAGTGAAACGGCCTTCATACTCGTTGATCACCGAATGAAACACCGATTCGGTGTTGCGCAGCATTTTTCGGATCTCCCCTTCCATATGCGTCGTCATCATGGGATCATCGAGCATCTGTATATGCGTTTCGATAGTGGTAATGGCTTCTTCAGAAGCTTCCATCTCGAGATCACTGCGAAGGCGATTGAGATCTTCTTTACTGGAGAAAAGAGCTTTGCGATAGCGAGCCACTTCAGAATCTACTTCGTTTAAGGAAATTTCAAAATCGGGTATGTCTTCTTCAATGGGCTTTAGGAAGTACGCTGAGCCAATGGCAATCCCTTCGCTGACGGGAGCCCCTTGAATCCGTATTTCCTTTTTGAGTCTATCCTTCACTATCAAATTCTCCAAATTCTGTATCAAACGCATGGACAAGAGACTCTAAAGTCTCTTCTGCGCTATCTCCTTCCACAGTAATCAAAATCTGTGAATTTTTACCTGCTGCAAGCATGAGTATGCTCATGATGCTGCGAGCATTGATTGTCTCATTGCGATAGGTAAACGAGACTTTGGCTTTACTCTTTTGTAAAAGTTGCGCAATCACTGTCGCGGGCCTGGCATGCAGTCCCAATGCGTTTTTCACTTTAACTTTTTGAGAATGTTTCACGTTGCCTTTCTTTTTGTTTTCGAGAAATTGTTTCTAATAATTTCACATTAAATTCGCGAGCTGAATGATAGCCCATCATCTTCAAGCGATGATTGAGAACAATCGTCTCAATCAAAAGGACCACATCTCGACCTGGTTTTACTGGCAGTATATGATATGGAATATTCACTTCAAGCATCTCAATGAATCTTTCATCGAGCCCAATCCGATCGTAAAATGCTTGATCGTCCCATTCTTCGAGCCTAACAATGAGATCGAGTGTCTTTGAGCTCCGCACGCAGACGGCTCCATAGAGGTGGGCCACATTGATGATCCCAATCCCCCGGATCTCCATCATGTGCTTATTGAGCTCTGGCCCCTCTCCTTCGATGATCGAGTCTTTGCGCTGACGCAACTTCACAACATCATCGGAAATGAGACGGTGTCCCCGCTCGATGAGTCCAAGGGCGGCTTCGCTTTTTCCGATCGAAGAATCTCCTTGAATGAGCACTCCTACTCCAAAAGCTTCCATGAATGTTCCATGGCACGTTGTGGAAGGAGCAAATGCATCGGACAAAAGAGATGTTGCCAGATTCAAGAACTCCATCGTCGACAATGATGTCTTCAAAAGAGGGAGCCCTTTTCTACGACACACTTCTACAAGTTTTTTAGGAAGGGGGTACTTCCCCGCGACGATGACTGCTGGGGTTGAGTCGGTCAGAATGTTTTCCAAGCGCTGGTTTTGCAATTCTGCTGAAAGTTCTTTCAAATAGAGAATCTCACTATTACCAAAAACGAGAAGTCGATTAGGAACGAATTTTTTCATAAACCCAGTAAGGCTAAGACCGGGACGATGAACTTCGGGACGTGAAATTTTCCGTTTCACGTTGGCTTCGCCGACAATAAGCTCTAAACCGAGTTCTTGGCCGTGGTCTTGAAGTAAATTCTCTACGAGTACGCGCATTTTACAAATGACAAAAAAAACAGGTTGGTGCAATTTTATGGTAGAACGGTCGTTTTTTAAAAGGGAAAACATCTCTATGGCATATACAAAAGTCATTATCATTGGAGGAGGCTTTGGAGGGCTCAATGCAGCCAAGGCACTAAAAAAAGCACGCATGGACGTGCTCCTCATCGACAAAACCAATCACCATGTCTTCCAACCACTCCTCTATCAAGTAGCAACTGCTGGTCTTTCTCCTGGAGAAGTTGGCACCCCGATCCGCGAAGTTGTGCGCGACCAAGAAAATACGACTGTCGTGATGGGCGACGTTGTAAAACTCGATAAAAACGCGCGGACGGTGACACTCGGCAATGGCGATGTCCTCTCTTACGACTACCTCATTCTTGCAATAGGCGCCCGCCACTCGTATTTTGGTAATGATCAGTGGGAGCCATTTGCTCCGGGACTAAAAACCATTCAAGATGCACTCAAAATCCGCGAACAGGTTTTGATCTCTTTTGAAAAAGCCGAACGGCTCGACCGGATTTCGGAAGCGGAAAAATACCTCAATTTTGTCATTATTGGAGGGGGCCCAACCGGTGTGGAAATGGCCGGTGCCATTGCAGAAATCGCCCATAAAACCATGTTTCGCAATTTCCGTCGGATCAAACCCGAACGCTCGAAGATCTACCTCGTAGAAGCTCTTCCCAACATCCTTCCCGCTTTTGATATAAAACTCGGGATACGAGCCAAGAAAGACCTTGAAAAAATGGGTGTGCGGGTCATGACCAATAAAAAAGTGACCGAGATCACCAAAGATGGCGTTCAAATCGAAGAGATGTACGTCCCCTGTCAAAATGTGATTTGGGCAGCGGGCAACCAAGTCTCGCCACTCTTGAAAAATCTCGATGTTCCCACCGATCGCGCAGGTCGCGTCATCGTCGAGCCCGATATGTCGATCCCTGGAAACCCAGAAGTTTTCGTCGTTGGAGATGCCGCAAGTGCGAAAGACAAAAAAGGCAATCCCCTGCCTGGAATCGCTCCGACCGCGATCCAACAATCTATCT